>NZ_JAWPOJ010000060.1:0-6898 GCF_033344235.1 Vibrio sp. Vb1554
ACGTGCGCGCCTTGAGCCAAAGCTTGCTCTAGACCTGCCATGTTCTTTTCCATCGAAATGTCTAACACAGTCAGCTCATCACCCGCTTGCACGTCTACTTTTTCCACCAGTTTGATGTCGCGCTTTACACCGGTTATTAACTGGGCATCGACAGGATCAGCCAAACGTAATTGCAGAAGAGCAATGATGCCATCAGCATCACCATTAAAAATGTCGTAATTCATGGGGCGATAGTTCCTTTATCGAGAATCTTATCCCTGCAAGGGTTTTTAGCGTATGGGACTATTGTGCGTGGCATATTTGACAAGTCAACTCGAGCCACGACTCGAAAATGAGAGTGACTCTCGAAATATTAAGCAGTTTGACGTTTAACTGTGTAGATTGCTAACCGCATCTTCTAATAACAGTAGCTGCTCTAAGCCCTGCTCAGTTGCTAATGGCTTAACGACATTAAGCATCTGCAACATCCCTTGCTTCACCATTTGCTCGGTAATGTTGGTTTTTGAAGCCATCGCGGATTGATACGCCAACCAACTACACGCAATCAAGTGTAATGTACATACCAATGACTTCAACTGTTGTTGATCGACATTCAACAGCTTCATCGTTACGAACTCTTGCATAATAGCAATGAGGTTGGCTTGCAGCTTCTCTTGCACATCGATGTACTGCTCGTGCAGCTGTTCATCTCGTGACAAGATTTCTGGTAGGTTTGCGTAGAAAAAGCGGTATTTCCACATCAAGGTAAAAATAGAGTCTAGGTAGCTCTTCAGCATAGTCAGGCTCTCTTGTGAGCCTTGAATAGGGGTAAATCTTTCTAAAAGTTCTGCTGAATAAAGCGCAAAGATCTCACGAACGATTTCTTGCTTATTGCGGAAGTGGTAATACAGATTACCAGGGCTAATTTCGATGTGATCGGCAATGTGATTGGTGGTGATGTTGCGCTCACCATGTTGGTTGAACAACTCCAGTGCCGCGTAGACGATTTTGTCGCGCGTTTTCATTGTTATCGTATTCCCTCTTCATTAACGAATCGAGTATAGCGACTTCACCAACCTAGGTCGATAGAGGCTCCAAATACGGTAACATAACAGACCAGTTAAGATGCCAGTCGAGTTGGCGACAAGGTCTAACCAAGAGGTTTGTCTGCCGACATAGCCTTGTAGCCACTCAATGACGGCGCTAAATAGCAAAATACCCATCGCCACCGCCCAACGTTGACGCCAACGCCACACGCAAAAGCAACCTAAAAACGCAAAGCCGCTGTACGCCATGGCGTGCTGCATTTTGTCGAGGTACGCGATATTGCCCCAGTCTTGTAGTTCACCTGAACTCAGAGATAAAAAAGCGATCAATATGGCGTAGCTCAAGATGACGAAACGTGCAGCCGTCAAGTTCATTGGATATCCTTATGCGATTGGAAATGGAAAGGCCGTGACTTGATCAATGTGGTCACAGCCTAGCGCCAGCATGATCAAACGATCGATACCCAGCGCAACCCCTGCACAGTCTGGCAATCCTGCTTCCAGTGCAGAAATCAGATGATAATCGATCGGCTGCGGTTTTAAACCCATTTCGATACGCTTTGCGTTATCTTGTTCAAAGCGCGCTAATTGCTCTTTCGGGTTGTCCAGTTCATGGAATCCGTTCGCCAGCTCTATCCCCTTAAAGTACACTTCAAAACGATCCGCGACGCGATGATCTTGAGGATTGATTTTTGCGAGCGCCGCCTGTGACGCCGGGAAGTCGTACACAAAAGCCGGCACATCCTGACCAATTTTGTTTTCTACTCCCACGCTAAATAACAGTTGCAGCAACGTATCGCGATCTTCTTCTGGCTCAGCAATGTCACTCAAACCCAGCTTGCTTGCCGCCGCTTTCAGCTCAGTCATCGAGCCTTCCAGTGGACACACACCCAACACATCAATGAAGGCTTGCTGATACGTCATGCGCTGCGCTGCGCCACACTTCAATACCAGCTGCAACAGGTCATCCATTTCATCCATCAATTTATGATGGTCAAAGTCAACGCGATACCACTCCAACATCGTAAACTCGGGGTTGTGGTATCGACCATTTTCTTCGTTACGAAACGCTTTATTGATTTGATAAATACAACCACTGCCCGCTGCCAAAAGGCGCTTCATATGGAATTCTGGACTGGTCACAAAGAACAGCTTACTGCCATCAGCGTAACCAGGGCCAACAAACTCGGTTTGGAAAGTATGCAAATGAATGTCAGTCACGGTCGCGTGGCTCATCGCTGGCGTGTCCACTTCCATCACCTGTCGCTCTGCAAAGAATTGACGAATGGCGGCGATTAACGTCGCACGTTGACGAAGTTGCTCAATGGAAGCGGTAGGTTGCCAGTTGGTTTGCATAATAAGTCTCTCAAAACTCTAATTTAGCGCGTAAAAACCCCATTCTACATGCTTTTCACGGTTCGACGAGAGGGGAATTTCCCTTCTCTATTTTCCCGCCACATTGTTTAAATTTGAAGCAAGCATTACTCGTGCTGCAGTACAAAAAACATTCGAAATAAAACCTGTTATCAATGACAGCAATGTCGGGCAACACTCATTTAACATTCATGGATATGACGTTTGAGTTTCAAATGTTTCGTGCCGTGATAGCAGTCACATAACCTATAAATTCTATGCCCTTAAGTGCATTACCGAAGCAAAAACCCAATTACATCAATTTTTCTGCCATGTGGCTCATCTACACTAACCCTACTACTTTTGGGGAGTTCTTTTAAAAGAGCGCCTCGCAATCACAATAACAAGCGGATTTCCGCAATCACACACTGGAGGATAACTGTGCAAATTATCACCACAGATATCGCAGTCATCGGCGCAGGCGGCGCTGGTCTTCGTACTGCTATTGCAGCGGCTGAAGCAAACCCTGACTTAGAAGTCGCTCTGATTTCTAAAGTTTATCCAATGCGCTCCCACACGGTCGCTGCAGAGGGTGGCTCAGCAGCAGTTATCAAGGATGAAGATAGCTTAGACAACCACTTCAACGACACTGTTGGCGGTGGTGACTGGCTATGTGAACAGGATGTTGTTGAATACTTTGTAGAGAACGCGACTCGCGAAATGATCCAAATGGAGCAATGGGGTTGCCCATGGAGTCGTAAAGAGAACGGTGAAGTCAACGTACGCCGCTTTGGTGGTATGAAGGTTGAACGTACTTGGTTCGCTGCAGACAAAACTGGCTTCCACATGCTTCATACGCTATTCCAGACATCAATGAAGTACAGCAACATCAAACGTTTTGATGAGTACTTTGTGGTGGATCTGCTTGTTGATGAAGGCGAAGTTCAAGGTCTGATTGCTATTCACATGTCTGAAGGCGAGCTTGTTACTATCAAAGCAAAATCTGTTGTTCTAGCAACAGGTGGCGCGGGCCGTGTTTACCACTGTAACACCAACGGCGGTATCGTAACGGGCGATGGTATGGCAATGGCTTACCGTCACGGCGTTCCTCTACGTGATATGGAATTCGTTCAATACCACCCAACCGGTCTTCCAGGCACAGGTATCCTGATGACGGAAGGTTGTCGTGGTGAAGGCGGTATCATCGTTAACAAGAATGGCTACCGTTACCTACAAGATTACGGCATGGGCCCTGAAACTCCAGTTGGCCAACCGAAGAACAAATACATGGAACTGGGTCCTCGTGACAAAGTTTCTCAAGCTTTCTGGCACGAACAACAGAAAGGCAACACCATCAAACACCCACTGGGTGACGTGGTGCACCTAGACCTTCGCCACCTTGGTGAAGAGTACCTACAAGAACGTCTACCGTTCATCTGTGAGCTAGCAAAAGCTTATGTAAACGTGGACCCTGCAAAAGAGCCAATTCCAATTCGTCCAACCGTTCACTACACCATGGGTGGTATTGAAACGGACGGCGGTTGTGAAACTCGCATTAAAGGCCTATTCGCGGTGGGTGAATGTGCGTCTGTTGGTCTTCACGGTGCAAACCGTCTAGGTTCTAACTCACTGGCTGAATTCGTAGTATTTGGCCGCGTAGCTGGTGAAAACGCAGTGAAACGTGCGGCAGAATTCAAAGGCTGGAACGACGCGGCAATTGACGCGCAAGTCAAAGCCGTTGAAGAACGCATCGCAAAACTGATGAACCAAGAAGGCGACGAAAACTGGGCAGAAATACGCACAGAAATGGGCCACACCATGGAAGCGGGCTGTGGTATCTACCGCCAAGAAGATTTGATGCAAGCGACTATCGACAAAATCACTGAGTTGAAAGAACGCTACAAACGCATCAGCATCAAAGACAAAGGTAAAGTGTTCAACACAGACCTTCTATACGCAATCGAAGTGGGTTACGGCCTAGAAGTCGCAGAAGCGATGGTTCACTCTGCGATTCTACGTAAAGAATCTCGCGGTGCGCACCAACGTCTAGACGACGGTTGTACAGAACGTGATGACGTGAACTTCCTAAAACACTCACTTGCTTTCTACAAGCCAGAGTCAGCACCAAGTATCGATTACAGCAATGTGACCATCACTAAGTCACAACCAAAAGCTCGTCTATACGGTGAAGCAGCAGAAAAAGCCGCGGCTGAAGAGAAGAACGCAGAGGAGCAAGCATAATGTCAGCAAATCGCATTCAAAAAGTAGACATCCTGCGTTACGACCCAGAAAAAGATGCAGAACCATACAAGCAAACATTCGAAGTCCCATTCGATGAAACCATGTCTGTACTTGACGCACTTGGTTACATCAAAGACCACCTAGACAAAGATCTGTCTTACCGTTGGTCTTGCCGTATGGCGATCTGTGGTTCTTGCGGCATCATGGTGAACAACGTACCGAAACTTGCTTGTAAGAGCTTCCTACGTGACTACCCAGACGGTGTGACTATCGAGCCTCTAGCGAACTTCCCAATCGAGAAAGACTTGATTGTTGATATGACGCCATTCATCGAGCGCCTAGAAGCAATCAAACCATACATCATTGGTAACGATCGTAAACCAGAAGACGGTACGAACTTGCAAACGCCAGAACAGATGGCGAAATACAAGCAGTTCGCTGGCTGTATCAACTGTGGTCTGTGCTATGCAGCATGTCCTCAGTTTGGTCTTAATCCAGAGTTCATCGGTCCTGCTGCACTAACGCTAGCCCACCGCTACAACCTAGACAGCCGTGACAACGGTAAAGATGAGCGCATGAAGCTTATCAACGGTGAAAACGGTGCTTGGGGTTGTACGTTTGTTGGTTACTGTTCTGAAGTTTGTCCGAAGAACGTTGACCCAGCAGCGGCAGTAAACCAAGGCAAAGTGGAGTCTTCTATGGACTTCGTGATTGCTATGTTGAAACCTGATGGTTCACCAAAGAAAGTGGAGGCATAAGGATGAGCAATCGTAAACCTTACGTTCGTGAAGTAAAACGCACTTGGTGGAAGAACCATCCTTTCTACCGCTTCTACATGCTACGTGAAGCGACGGTGCTTCCGTTAATCCTATTCACTCTGTTCCTAACTTTCGGTTTAGGTTGCTTGGTGAAAGGTCCTGAAGCATGGCAAGGTTGGTTAGCGTTCATGGCGAACCCAATCGTAGTCGCAATCAACATCGTTGCACTACTCGGTAGCCTATTCCACGCTCAAACTTTCTTCAGCATGATGCCACAAGTAATGCCAATTCGTTTGAAAGGCAAACCCGTGGACAAGAAGATCATCGTATTGACTCAGTGGGCCGCGGTTGCGTTCATCTCACTGATCGTTCTCATCGTGGTGTAAGGAGCTGAGCAATGAAACCGAATTATAGTGTAAACACATCACCAAAACGTTCTGATGAGCCAATCTGGTGGGGTCTGTTTGGCGCAGGTGGTACTTGGTTCGCGATGATCACGCCAATCACTGTTCTTGTGCTAGGTATCTTGGTCCCACTAGGCGTGATTGATGCAGAAGCGATGAGCTACGAGCGTGTCTCTGCATTCGCAACCAGCATCATCGGTGCGCTATTCATCATTGGCACGCTAGCATTGCCAATGTGGCACGCAATGCACCGTGTACACCACGGCATGCACGACCTTAAATTCCACACTGGTGTGATTGGTAAAATTGCATGCTATGCATTTGCAGGCCTCATCACTGCACTAGCAGTTATCTTTATCTTCATGATTTAAGAGACTGACCAAAAAGAAAAAGCTGGCTAAATGCCAGCTTTTTTATTGCTTTGGGTTACCTATGATCTTTTTGCTTTTTGAGCTTTTGACCACCCATGATCTTATTGCTGTGTGACCTTCTTAGTTTGGTCCATTAAGCCCAACGCACCAAAGCCAGTAATCACATCAAGGTTAGTTTTCAGACCTGTCGCTTCACCACCACCGATGTAGTTTTGTGGCATCTGCACTTGGAAGTTTTGCAGGTTGTTATACAGCGAGTTCGCTACGTCTCGATTCAATTCTGCCAAGTAAACTTCACGATTTGCTCCTAACGCCGCATACTTACCTTTTAGGACTTCAGATTCTGCGCGACCTTTCGCTAATATCGCTTTCGCTTCAAACTCAGCAGAAAGTGCGTTCGCTTTTTGAATCGCTAAGTTAGCCTCTGCGATAGCTAGCTCTTTCTCCTTCTCGACCTCAGCAAGTCGTTTGGTTTTTTCCACTTCAACGATTTCACGCTCTGCAATCTGACGTGCAACTTCCACTTCTTTTTGCTGAGCAATAATTGCGAGTTCTTTACCACGCTGAGCGTCTTGCACTTCACGAGTACGTTGAATTTCTTTGCGTAACTGCTCCGTTTCTGCCTGTGCTTTCGACGTTTCTTGTTCCTGAATCGCACGAATGCGATCCGCCACTAAACGCTTTTTATCCGCCAGCAATTGGTCGAGCTGTTTCTCTGGTTGTGGATCACCAATGGTCACCTGCGT
>NZ_JAWPOJ010000061.1:0-6368 GCF_033344235.1 Vibrio sp. Vb1554
GGGGTCGCGGGTTCGAGTCCCGTCCACTCCGCCACTTATATTAAGCCTCAGTCGAAAGACTGAGGCTTTTTTCGTTTCTACTGCGGCGTTTCCCTGAAGTGTGTTTACACCTAATTAGACTACTCCCCATAATCCCTACTAAGTGAACTTTGCGTGATTACACACTAGGCTTTAATTAATATAGGCCGTTGATGCTGTGGAAAGACAATATGACCTACAAACAAACCTAAGTAATCTATGGTATTCAAAGGCGTTCAACGGCTTGAATCTTGATGAGAAAGAAAAAACGAACTGTGCACATAATCCAGAAAAGCGTCATATATACCCCCAATCTCTCCTGGCTCAAAAATCAAACGACTTGAAAAGAATTGGAAGGTGAAAGATTGAAGGAGCTCTTCATTAGCGAGGTGATGATTTTCGACGCTGAACATTTGATGAGTCTCAGAAAAAATATATCGCCAAGGGGTAAGAAGCGCCAAAACAGAGAGGGGTAGCTTAGCTCGAGGCTGTAAGCTATGCGGAATACTCACAAACGTCAAAGCTCAAACCCATTAAGAGAGTCGCTCTAGATCTAAGTGGTTATGTGCTCACTAGCGGTACTAGAAAATAGTTAAGTATTCCAAATGGATTATATGAAAAAGCCAACTGCTAAAGCGGTTGGCTTAGTATAAAAATCTCGACGTACTTTAGAGCGAGAAATGATGTCTAAAGAATACGTTTTAAAACACCATCTGCCTTTAGGCGGGTAATTTTTCTGACCAGTCGCTGTACCCCTATAGGATAGTCTTCTACTTTCTCTAATTGCTTATAAGTACAGATAAGGTGAGTATGCTCAAGAATACGCGAAACTTCGTCTTCAAACTTCTCAGTGAGCTTCGCATAATTGTCTTGTATGAGTAGCCCATTTTCTAGGTCGAGTGACCAAGCACGTGGGTTTAGGTTATTCCCAGTAAGTAGCATATAGCGTTTATCAACCCAAATACCCTTAAGGTGGAAGCTGTTATTGTCATGCTTCCATAGGTGAATTGACAATTTACGTGCGGCGATATTCGCTTCATTGTCTTTCGCAAAGCGACGCAAATTCACTTCGTAAAGATATGGAAGTCCGCCAATGGTTTTAAAGTCTTCCTCGGGTGCAATGTAAAAGTCGTTGGCGGTTTTATCACCCACAACAATAGTTACTTTCACACCACGCTTCATGGCTCGTTTCACTTCACGATGAAGTGCTTTAGGGAAGTTAAAGTAAGGCGTACAAATGAAAATTTCGTCTTGGGCTGCTGCCAATAACTTTACAATCTGTTGATTGAGCAGATTACGGCGTTTGCCTAGCCCAACTAACGGAGTGACTTTTACGCTTTCTTCTGTTGCAGCTTGGTCTTCAAACTTATAGTTGGCTTGAGCAAGAGAAGCCCTCAGTTGGCGAATCGCCGACTTTATTTCTTTGGTTTCTGGCTTATCTTTTCCTGCAAGATCATTAACGGCAGGGTGAGCAATCATTTCTTCCTGAATGAATTGCACCATTGAATTCGCTAAAGGTTCATGTCGAATCACATGGTAACGATCAAATCGATAACGTTCATGATAATGGAGATAAACGTTATTTAAGCTCGCCCCACTGTAGATAACAGTATCATCGACAATGAAGCCTTTTAAATGCAGTACCCCAAAAACTTCTCTGCCACGCACTGGTATGCCATAGACAGGGATTGGGTGTAGGTACTTACTGGCATATGCTTTGTAAAGCGCTGAATTACCCTCAGATGTCTCCGCACCAATCAGGCCACGCTGCGCTCGATGCCAGTCGACACAGATATTGATGTCCAACCCAGGATTGCGCTGTTTCGCTTCATAAAGCGCAGTGAGAATTTCACGTCCAGCTTCATCATCTTCCAGATATAGAGCGACTAGGTAAATTCGCGACGTTGCTTTGCTGATCGCATCTAAAAGACGGGTTCTGAATGATTCTGCTGAATACAGAACATCAAAGTCTTCCGGATTGACAGCGAGACTTGGCAACTGTTCGAATGGATTCCTACTTACTATCATATCGGTATGAGTACCTTAGTTTAGTGCAATATTGCGAACCTGCCATTTTATCAAAGATATGATTTACCTGGCTACAAAAGCACGCGTTTTGATGTCGTTGAAGAGATGAATTGCATTGGAATGAGATCTTTACCGCTATCTACGTAACGTTGAAATGCCATTTTTAGCGGGTGTGGTAGCTCAGAGCAATCAATTGTTGTGAATCCATGCTTGGAATAATAGGATTCGAGATGTGTAAACGCGAAGCAATAATCGCCATCAGTGAAAACATTGTTTTTACAATGAGTTAGTAGTTTTTTTCCAATCCCTGTTCCCCTAACTTTCGGAATGACCAACATTCCTGTCAACAGACGAACTTTATCTACACTTTTTAAACGTAGTAACGCAATGATTTCACCCTTATGGCTTGCTGTAATGATCAATTCATCCTTTTTGGCTCGACCCGCAGGGTAATACGCTTTGTATAGTTTCTTAATGAGGGGGAGCTTGATGGGATTTAACACTTCTATGATTAATGAGTCTGGTATTGTCACTGCGGTTAAAAGATAACTAATGTAGAATGTCGACAGTTTAAGAGAATCTTATCTGGTGTTGCAAACCTACTATGCAAATTAAAACAAATGCGAGCCTAAAGGCTTACCATACTTTTGGAATTGAACAATCGTGTTCCTATTTAGCTATCGTTGAGTCGCTCGAAGATGTTATTGAGCTATTTCAAAACCCAAGATTCACCCATTTACCGAAACTTTTTTTAGGTAAAGGAAGTAATGTTCTTTTTACAGAACATTTTGAGGGATTAGTGATTGTTAATCGAATCATGGGTAAAGAAGTCACGGAAACGGATGAGGACTACCTATTACATATTGCCGGTGGTGAAGATTGGCCTGAATTGGTTTCCTGGTGTGTGAATCAGGGGATCGGTGGGATCGAGAACTTAGCTTTGATTCCAGGTTGTGCTGGCTCGGCTCCTATTCAGAACATTGGTGCGTATGGCCTAGAGCTAAAAGACATCTGTGATTATGTAGATGTTCTTGACCTAACTACGTTTGAAAACAAAAGAATGCACGCCCAAGACTGTGAGTTTGCCTATAGGGATTCCATATTTAAACATGCGTTGCACGGAAAGTGCTTTATCACCGCATTAGGGCTTAAGTTGGCGAAGCAATGGCAGCCGATTAACCAGTACGGCCCTTTACAAAGTATCCCAGAAGAACAACTCAGCCCTGCTTCTATCTTCGAACGAGTATGCCAAGTGCGAAAGGCAAAACTGCCAGATCCAACGAAGATAGGTAACGCAGGTAGTTTCTTTAAAAACCCTGTGATCACAGAAGATCACTATGATCGACTCACAAAAAAATACCCTAACGTAGTGGCCTACCCAGCTTCAGGAGGAATGAAAATTGCTGCTGGTTGGCTTATTGATCAGTGTGGATTAAAAGGGAAGTCTGTACACGGTGCGCAGGTCAACCCTATGCAAGCTTTGGTTTTGACCAACATAGATAATTGTAGTGCTGATGACATTGTCGCGCTTGCTTCTTTAGTGAAGCATACAGTATGGGACAAATACCAAATCATACTTGAGCATGAAGTACGCTTTCTCAATCGTACCGGGGAGACCAATTTGGCTCAGATCGAGGCATCTAGATGAGAAAAGATCACTCTACGAAACTTCATATTCTAAAGTTATTAAGTGATGGAGAGTTTCATTCAGGAGAAGCGTTGGGCGACGATCTTAATGTTTCTAGAGCGGCAATCGCTAAGCACATTAAAGGTCTTAGTGAATGGGGTATTGATATTTATCGAGTGCAAGGGCGCGGTTACCAATTAGCCTCACCATTGCAGTTGTTAGACGAGACTCTCCTTACCACTAGCTCGGAGTCACTTGTTGAACTCGTCCCTGTGATTGACTCAACGAATCAATATTTGCTCGACAGAGTCGCGGATTCGGAAAAGGGCCGTGTTTGTATTGCTGAATATCAAGCACAAGGGCGTGGTCGCCGCGGTAGACAATGGGTCTCACCGTTTGGCTCTAACTTATATCTCTCTATGTATTGGCGACTGGATGCAGGAATGGCTGCGGCAATGGGCTTGAGCTTGGTGATTGGGATTGCCGCAGTGGAAGCTTTGGAAGAAGTAGGCATGCAAGGTGTTAAACTCAAGTGGCCGAATGACTTGTATTATCAAGATAAAAAACTGGCCGGAATCTTGGTTGAAATGTCGGGTCAGGCCGGTGGGGCTGCTCATCTAGTGATTGGGATGGGCCTGAATATTGGAATGCCTGACGACCAGCCTGAGATTGACCAGCCATGGACCACGTTGAACCAAGTAAATCAGAGTCTCAAGATCGATAGAAATGTTCTAGCAATGACACTTATCAAGCATTGGAATTCCGCACTTGTCGAATATGAAATGAAAGGACTTACTGGCTTTATCGAACGTTGGAATCGGTTAGACAATTTCCTTAATCGTCAGGTCAAACTGCTTATTGGTCCTAGAGAGGTATATGGCGTCGTTCGAGGCATCGATCATCAAGGTGGAATATTAATCGAAACCTCCCAAGGACTAGAGACTTATATTGGTGGTGAAATCTCGTTGCGTAAAAGTGACTAATCTTCGATTACTTTCGCAACGAGACTTTATCAACTAAGTGGTTAACGCCTTTGTGTAGAATCAAGTGGGCTCTCTCACGAGTTGGAAGAATATTCAATTCTAAATTGAGCCCATTAATATCATGCCAAATTTGCTTCGCTTTTTTCTTTGCGTCATCGACAGAGAGTTGTGTGTAGTGGCTAAAATAAGAGCCTGGTTTCGTAAAGGCCCCTTGGCGAAACTTTAAAAAGCGTTCTACATACCAATGTTCAATGGTTTCTGTTTCTGCGTCGACATAAATTGAAAAATCTAAAAAGTCAGAGACGAAGACACGATGCGGGTCATGTGGATAGTCCATTCCACTTTGCAGAACGTTTAAACCTTCAATAATAAGAACATCCGGTCTATCCACTTTCCTTAGTTCATCAGTAATGTCATACGTGATGTGAGAGTAGATGGGTACTTCAAGATCGGGCTTTCCTGCCTTTACGTCAGACATGAACTCGACTAAGCGCTTGATATCATAGGATTCTGGGAAGCCTTTACGATGCATGATACCGCGTTCTTCTAGTACTTTTTTCGGATATAGGAAGCCATCTGTTGTAACCAAGGACACTTTGGGATGATTCTCCCAACGAGAAAGCAATGCCGTTAGAATACGAGCAGTCGTACTTTTGCCTACAGCAACACTGCCAGCGATACCAATTACGAAAGGGGGAGCATGTTCCTCTGTATTTAAGAATTGTTGTAATACGGAATTGCGGCTTTGACGAGCCTGGACATACAGATTCAAAAGACGAGACAAAGGAAGGTAGATCTCTACCGCTTCCTCCATGGTTAGGTTTTCATTAATGCCCTGAAGCGCAGTCAAGTCGTCTTCAGAAAGTGTCATCGGTACAGAGTTTCTTAACTCGGCCCAATTTGCACGGTCAAATGACAAAAATGGACTCATGGGTCTCTTTTATCCTTGGTTTAATAGAAGCAAGAACATACATCAAGCGAACTTCAAAGCAAACGACAAAGGTCGAAGTTTACTTTAAAAAAGCTAAGTTTGTACGAATTTGCAGCAAACGAATCTAAAAAATCGAAATTTATGATTTTTTTTCAAATTACTATTGCAACCTAGAAAATCATTCAATAGAATGCGCACCACTTATGCCGACTTAGCTCAGTAGGTAGAGCAACTGACTTGTAATCAGTAGGTCACCAGTTCGATTCCGGTAGTCGGCACCATTCTTTCCTTTAGTAGTCTGAATGGCTTGAAAATTTGGAGGGGTTCCCGAGTGGCCAAAGGGAGCAGACTGTAAATCTGCCGGCACTGCCTTCGATGGTTCGAATCCGTCCCCCTCCACCATATTCTTTAGGAAATAGCTCTCAGAGTTACGTGTTGCGGGCATCGTATAATGGCTATTACCTCAGCCTTCCAAGCTGATGATGCGGGTTCGATTCCCGCTGCCCGCTCCACTCTAATTTGAGTGCTGATATAGCTCAGGTGGTAGAGCGCATCCTTGGTAAGGATGAGGTCGGCAGTTCGAGTCTGCCTATCAGCACCAGCTCTCAAGTTTATTTCCTTTTGATATTAGATTTACCAATTATCTTTTTTTGGTTGCGTGGTCAATTTGGGCCACCTAAATCCGTACCTAGAGGGACCACTCATGTCTAAAGAAAAATTTGAACGTACGAAACCGCACGTTAACGTTGGTACTATCGGCCACGTTGACCACGGTAAAACA
>NZ_JAWPOJ010000062.1:0-5793 GCF_033344235.1 Vibrio sp. Vb1554
AGAGGCTACGGGCGGTTCCTCTTGATATTTAGGGGCTTTCTTTCTGCTCATAACAAACAGGATGAAGCACTGGAATGCTCACTCAATAGCCAAAAATGGATCAAGTGCTGAGTGTCACACTTTTTCTGTCAATAGGGGCTTGGTGAACACTTACGAAACGGTCAATGACCAACTTAGCCTTCGGGGCATGCTGTTTTACCGAAGCGATGTATGCCTGTCCCATATCGGTGGCGACGGCTTCAATCGGTTTTTTACAACGCGGCTTCCGTTTCCAAAAGCCGTTAAGGCTTTCGGCCTTCTTTCCTTTCTCTGTATAAATGACGGCACTTGTCTTCATATCAATCACAACCGTCATGAAGCCACTTTTTGAGCCACAGTAAATCTCATCAATTCCAATGTGAGTGACGTTTTTAAGACAAGGTTGAGAGTATCGCTTTTGCAGGTAATGCTTCTGAATATCTTTCACTGTATCCCAACAGACACCACATAGCTTGGCAATGGCATTGATGGTGACGTTCAAGGCTGACAGCGAGAGAACATACTGTTCAAAGCCCTTTGTGTAACGCACCTTGGGACGAGGAACAAAATTAAGCGGCAAATACCCGAGTGTATTACAGGCTCGGCATTCAATCCGCTGGTTTGCTATCTGGATGTAACAGGGGCTAGTGCCAATTGGCGTAGCGATGAAACGGCGAACCTTACCACCTTTTTTTATGACATCACGACTACGACATGATGGACATTTAATATGAGGATTGTGTGCTACGTGAAAGATGGTCGCGTCACCATCAAACTCTGTAGAGCAATAATGGAAAGGGCCGCGTATTCCAAAGCGATGGTAAAGAAGTGAAGTTGACATTAACTGGCTATTTTTGGCGATATGGTATCAGAAAAGCCATTCAGGTATCGATTTTCCGGATGAACCGTCTTTTCTTTCTGTTCCAAGACTAAGCCAATTTTTTTGACTATAACTGTTTGGTTCATAAGTCTGTCCTTAGTTGAAAGGCCGCGGCGCTAAAGTTTTCAGTTGATTTCAGTTCATTTCGTCGACGATTATTATGGTATCTGTGCCAGCTGAATAATTAGCACTCTGGAACTGTCCAAGCAGGGCTATTTGACGGTGATTTTAAGAGTGAGGTGGGATGATTTGGGGGAATGGCTATTACATAACCATAAAGTGATACGCTTTCACATGTGAAAGTGGGAGTCACGCAGTAGCGGTAACTCCTTTTGGTTATGCTTTAATCACAGTGGTGGTCTTGCTTGATTGTTCTGTATAGTTGCTTCGCTTTTTCTTGGTCGGGCGTTGTAATAAGAAATATCTTATTTTCAGTTCTTGAATAGAGTGCTCGTGGCCCGCGATAGACATTCAACATAGCTCTGAGCATGATTTTATGAGCATTCAAATCTTTATTTTTCAATATCTCATCTAGTGCGTCACCCGATGTCACCAAGACTTGGTTGTCATACTCGATATTGACCTCACCAACCAACAGGCTTCCAGATCCGATAGCTATTTGGTTTTTGAGTTCTTTGATTGCATCTTCAATAGTGATAATTTTCATTTTGTCCTCCAGGTAAATCTATTGTCATTTTTTCATATCTGATGACGTCTGCTTAGCTATCAAGTTGCCCTTCTAAGGCACACACACTTGTTTATGGCGGGCTTATCTTTGTTCTGACGTAAAATATTAAAAAAAATAAATAAGTATTTGTTTTGGGGTTGCGTTATTAGCTTTTCATGAGACGCTGGATATATACAAATAAATGGAGATATCGAGATGAATAAGCTTTTTAGCGCAATCGCGTTGACGACTTGCTTGGCAATCACAGGCTGCGTTTCAACTTCAGAGCCTGCTGTTTACGACAGTAGTCACAGCCGTGCTTACAATATTGCACAGGCTGGTGGTTTATATGATGTAAAAGACAAGAAAGTCCCGCGAGCTGACTATGAATCGCTGAGCTTCGCTGGTGATGCAACAGCAAACACGCTACTTTTTACTTCGTCAGCGGGCTTGGGCATGAGCCTTTCAGAAGGCTTCGGTATCGGCTTGCTCACTGCTGCTCTGGAAAACCCAGATCCAGCCCAACGCAATAGCATCGTAGCTTGGATGCCACAATCTGAAGCCGAATCGCCAGAACAGGCTCAGAAGCTGCTGCTTGAGCAGGTGATGCAAGCGATGTCGGAAACTTTAAATGAGCTTGGTGCTGGCTATGAAAAAACATCAGCCACCGATGATGAAATCACTGAGTTTTACTTCTATAGCGATGAGTTAGGATGTCCAAAATATGAACAGGGCATGACCAACCGCGATCTTTGCTACATGCGGGCGCAGATCATTGAGCCTTACCTCCACGTTAGCCCTGAGTTCGTCGAGAGCAGCACTCAAGCCTACACTTTCAGTTCCAATCACAAGTATCGCTATCATAGATTCCGTGTTACGGCTGGAAAAACCGCAACTCTTCCATTGGAGCAAATCTATGCTTCAGTCAGCAAAAAGTTGCCTGAGTGGGCCTATCTATACATCGCGTCTGGCAACTTACAGTTCGGTGAGCAAAGCGTAACCGCGCCTTACCTGCTTGAGCAAGGTCAGCCTCATCTGTTCATCACTCAAGATGACTCCTGAGTAAGAGGCCAAGCTGATGATGACATTAACGACATTTTCCGAGAAACAATCTGACTCACAAGCATATGTATACTGGCGTGTTGGCACCAAGCGAGGCGGCATTCTTGACGTAACTTTAGGGTTTGAGCATAGCGACAGTGCGTTGATTGCGGAGCTGTATGCCATCCAACATTTGCTCTTTGTTTTGAAAGTTCTTGGCCGTGAGCCGGGTTCTGGCAACGGTTGTCGTTTGACTGTATCGAAAGGTGCAATCAAAAAGCTTGCTCTTGGGCGTTCCGATAAAAAATATGCCTTTAAATATTCGGCCTTCCTGCGAAATCGTATGGTTGGTGTCACCATCGAGGTTTCACGGTCGCAGGTTTTTTTTACCAGTGATTGACGATACTCCAATAGTGGATCTTGCTGTTGGTTCGCACGATGGGCTCTGTGAGCTTCAGACCATTATTACGCCAGCGATGGGCAAGGTGAGAATTACCAAACATGCTGTCGAGCAGTATTTATCGCGACTCAACTCAGGTAAGCCTAAGAGTCCTTGGCTTTCGCTGGTTAAGCGTTTACAGCATCCTAAGTTATGCCTCTCCTTCTTGACGGACAAGGTTCGCCAGCATAAGGCTCAAAAGTACGGCACCGCTGATAACATTGAGGAGTGGCGGCATCCTGACGATGAATTTCGCTTCCTTGTGTTAAAAAACGGGGATACTCGCACATTAGTGACCAGCTACCCTCGCTGTTGATGGTGGGCTCCGACTTTCACATGTGAAAGTCGGAGGCTAAGTAAATGCTGATTGTTTTTCGCGGCCAGCTACCTCGTTTTCAGTGGCCTTAGGTCACTAAAGTAATTACATTTTATCTGGGGTCATTGGTAATAGCGCACTCTGTAGTTGCCCATTCTGGGCGCAATCCTGTTGTTTTAATGCTTTGGTGGTTCACCGCTTCTGCCAAGCAACTTCCATAGCAGGCAAAATGCGTAAAAATGATCTCTCAGTGTTGTTTCGCTAAGCTCTTCTCGTCGATGGTAGTAACGGTGGATATGTGCCCGGCCAACCTGGGCTGGCTGTTTTACACCATGCTCGTTAGCCGCAATATCTTCCAGTGCCGTTATCAGCCGCTTAACCATATTTCGTCGCGCAATCTTACCGCCGTGACGCACATATTCGTGGCATCGTTGTTTGACCCATCGTTCCATAATCTTCAGCCCAAATAATTGTTTGTTACGTCAATACGACCGTGACCCAGTTCTCTTGCTACTTGAGTACGGATCTCTTTATCCAATGCCCTCGCATGTGAAACGCTGATCTTCAGTTTTTCAGCAAGGTATTGATGGTGAGGCCTACCGTGACCAACTTCCGCTCGAACTGGGCATTCAGCTCGCATCAGTGTCAGGTAGCGCTCTTGAGCATAATGGTGGCGCTCTCCATGAAAATTTACCGGTAAACGGGCGGCTTCTTTATAAGCGTCTTGACGAAATTCTTTATAGGTCTGGTGAGCAGGGATCAGGCTTCTACCATCTTGAATTGCAGCCGCTCGTTGTAAAATTTCTACTTGTTGCTGAGAGAGGATGGGCACGCAACGGTGGCGTCCTCCCTTTGTGCCATCTTTAATATCAATTACAGACTTTGTTGTCGCTTGTTTAAGCGCGGCTTCAGCATTTAACTTGGCTGACTCTTCAAATCGCAATCCAAGTTCCCGTTGCAGATCCAGCAGCACGCCAATTCGGTCCGACGCAGCTGAGATTGCCAGATTATGAAGCTCAGGCGTGGCACTTCGGCTTTGTTCACAAACCCCGGTTCTGGTTGGTAAGCCGCCTTCACGCACCGGATCTACCCGCACTTGATTATCTCCTCTGGCGATCTCCATCACCCGATTAACTGCACTCATGTAGTTTTGTGCAGTCGCCGGTGAGATCTGGTCACGCTCAAAGCGATCTCGCAAATGCGCAGCATATTGTTGTAGGTGATGAGTCTCCAGCTTGCGCATGTCTTTTATCTCAAGCTCCGATTTGGCCCATGTCGCAAACACCCGCCATCGATCATGGAGTGTTTCTCGTGTTTGAAAACTTTGCACATCTTCCTTTAGCGCATTTAACCCAGCTCGGATCATATCCCTGTTTTGTAAGCCAAAATTGTAAGCGTCTGGATTTGCTCGTTCGCACCTCATTGCTCTCGTCCCTCAGGTTATTCAACTAGCGGCCATGCTTTTCATCATTGATTGGTAAGTGATAAGGCAGTTTTTCTAACAGCTCTGCTTGCTGCTTGGCCTCCGAGATCTTGCTCGGCACATAGGGTAGATAAGCCCGATACCCACGGTTTTAGTTACTGATAAACAGTTACGAATGAACATCGCTATGGAGAAAGCAACTCGTTCAACTACCTGGTTCGTTGCATCGATGCGTTGTACCGGTAGCAGATCCGGCTAATGTCATCGTCTTTGTTTCCTTGTATTGATGGAAGGAACCTGAGATAAGCAGGATTTTTCGTGCATTTTCGTGCGCGGTGCGAAAGCCCTGACGCATTGAGCTTCAAGGCTTCCGTCGGGGGTAGCTACCCCCGTCTCTGTTCCCTGACGGTAAACAGAGACGGGGGCGAAGCATCAGCTCCGCAACAATAGCAACATCAGTTGCAGGTTGTTGCTCAGGAGGAGATCGAGCATTTTTGACTGGCTCAGGAGGGAGCCTTGAAGCTGAGACCTTTGGCTGGTCGCAGGTAAGAAGCATTGTGCTGCGCAAAACGCATACAGCAGCAATGCAGCAGCACAACGCTGCACACAATAAGAATAGAAACATGATGTTTCCTCCGTTCTGTTAGATTTCAGGCGGAGGAGTGCCCTATCGGGGGTCACATCCCCCAGATGGGTTAACTATGTAGAGCCATTCGGCTGTAAGTATTTTGAAGTGGTTTATGCTATTTCTTGGTAACGATGACTAGCTATCAGCGACCGACTTTGGGCGGTATTCCATCTTTTATGATAGTTTGGTTAGTCTGTGTGTCAACTGCTATCAAAAGAGGCTTTTTAGGTTGCTTTTCGACGTAATTTTCAGTCCTTTCGTCACAACTATTAATCCAAAAGCAACTTTTCGATGGCTTTCAAACGGTAACTCTTCACCCGCGAGCTATTGACTGTGGTTTACGCTAGGAATGCTGGCACCTGATAATTCACTTTAAGCATG
>NZ_JAWPOJ010000063.1:0-5235 GCF_033344235.1 Vibrio sp. Vb1554
GTGGTTAGTTGATATGCACATTTAAGCATGTTTATGCGTGAGTTAATTTTGAAATCTATGTAAAATTAGCTAATGTACTGAACAACGTCAAAGTTATCGGAAACTATTGTGGAAGAGAAAATAGCCAAATTAAGTCAATATATGGAGTTTGTTGAAAGTCTACCTCCTAGTTTTTCATTATCTCGTGGCCAATCTAAGGATTATCCACTACTTCCCTCAGCTCTTAGGCGTGAAGATGGCAGAAGAAAATATACGAAACGAGCCATCAATAGCTTTCTTACTAATTTTAAAATTAATTCCTACCAATATATGTCCAATCCTTGGGATGTAAAGAATGATATTGAGTGGATGCTTTATGCTCAGCACTATGGTGTACCTACCAAACTTATGGACTTCACCACGTCGCACGTGACATCTTTGCTTTTTGCTGTTGAAAAGGCTTTTTCTAGTAGTGATGACAGTGATGCTGTCGTTTACTTCCTTAACCCTAATGAGCTAAACAATAAAAATAAGCAACAAAGTAAAATAATCACTATTGACGACTCCCCCTTCTTCAATAATGAAGATCATGAAGGCCCTTTTGTTATACAAGCACGGAAAATCAACCCTAGAGTCAACGCTCAGAAGGGGCTATTTGTATTATTTCAAGACGACGATGAACCTTTGGAAGGTACCGTAGATGAAACCATATTGAAGAAAGTTGTAATAGATGCTTCAGAGAAAAGAGAAATACTATCATCACTTTATAGTATGGGAATAAACTTCACACATATTTACCCTGAGCTATCTTCAATTGCAAAAGATATAGTTACTCAACAAGACATCTTAGATTATCAACGTGAGGAAAGGTAATGTTAGATCAATTCCGAATTAATCCAAAAAATACAAACATGCCTTTGCAAGTAATCAAGGATAGAATTGATAAAGGGTATGAACTTCAAGAGCTTGAAGAAGATAGCTTATCAAAAGATGAACAGTTAAAATATAATGATGCTATCATTATAGCTCCCGACTACCAAAGGGAATATCGATCATCTCCTGCAGATGAAAGTTCTCTAATTGAATCAATATTATTAGGGATCCCCATTCCGCCTATATTTTTAGCTAGCCAAAAATTGAAAGGTGTCCCTGTATTAAATGTTGTAGATGGACAGCATCGATTAAGAGCATTTTATAGATATTTGACTAATGAGTTTAAGCTTAAAGAACTAGGTATTTTACAGTTGGGTTATGAAGGTAAGTTTTTTAATGATTTAGAAATAGAAGAAATGAATCTTATTCAAAGTAGTGACATTTCAACAATTACATTTCGAGACTTTCCTGGAGAAAACTTTGAACTAGAAATCTTTAGTCGATACAACAAAGGTACAAAACCACTAACACCTCAAGAGATACGTCATGCAGTATACTCTTCCAAAGTTAATGACATGGTTAATGATTTCTGTAAAATACTATTGTCTGAAAAGGGAGAGAGTCATCTATTTAAGTTGAAGTTGGCTTATGGTGTGTCAAAGGAAAGATATCAAAAGAAAAAAGTTCAAGAAAGTATATTTGTAATTCTTAGTATTCTGGAAAATGGAATTGAACAAGAAGCTAAAAAATCTCCAGAATATGCTGAAAACTATATGAAGCAGAAAAATATTCTAGAAAAAAATCATGATGACAATTTCATTGATAGTGCTTTAGAGTCAACTAAATTTAAATTTTCTAAGTTTAATGAAATTATTGAAAAGTTAAGCGAATCTACAAAATCACCTTTTTCTAAAGAAATTTACGGGATATCTAGTCGTGGTAATAAATTCCAAGTTTCAATTTCAATGATACTAGCGTCAGTCTTTTATTCTTTGGAAGAAAAAATAAACTTTGACTATTTATTACAGGATGATGTTTTTGAAAGATTTCACTTAAAAATAAGTGAAAACCTAGCTAATTCATACCTAGAAGATCCAGACTACAATGCGTCAACAACAAACCCTGAAAAAATAAAAGAATTGACGGATATTATTGTAGCATCATTAGATCTTTAGGTTAAATCTAACGGTTAGCTCATTGGTTCAACCCAATGAGCTAACAAACTTTTGTGCGTGTTACCTCAGTATATCCTTCAATATAGAAATACCCTATTTAGCTCGAATTACTTACCAATTCAGCCACATTAGCACTTACCTCACGAAGCCTCGAACTAGCCAAATGAGCATACCTCGTACTAGTTTGAGGACTCTGGTGCCCCAACAAATGCTGAACATCATAGAGCGTGGCATTACCTGAGTTGATAAGGATCGATGCGAAGCTGTGCCTCAAATCATGAATTCGAAAGTTGTCCGTAATCCCGGCTGCTTTCTTGATCCGAGCAAATGCCTTCTTAGGATGAGCGATTGGTCTACCGGGTGCATCTCCGGCAAAGATATAGGGGTTCTTCGGTTGTTGAAATCGTCGTTGATCATGGATGACTTCCTTAGCTAGATGGTTGAGTAGGACCGTTCTCGACAGCCCCGATTTCGTGTGTGGTAGAAATAGACTCCAATTGCCGTCGTCGTCGACGGTAAGGCACTCCCATTTCGAACCGGTAATTTCACCTATGCGCATCCCAGTAAGCAGGGCAAATTTCAGCGCATTGGCTTGAGTCCGATTCGGTTCTTCGTTACATGCCTTGATGAAGCTGGACACCTCAGCCCGTGATAGAAAACGTTGACGGACGTTGTTTTCCTTCAACTTCCTGATGTACTGACCGGGATTAGAATCAACATAGCCCCATTCCATTGCCAGCCTGAACATTCGAAGCACTAAGGAACGTAGACGGTTGACCGTTGCAGGTTTCCTACCTTCTAGTAACCCGTCCAACAATTTCTGAATATCTTGCTGACCAATATCAGTAAGAGGTTTCTTACCCCATTTCGGATAGAAATGGAGCTTGAGACTACCTGCATCACTTTTGGCGGTGAGCTTATTCATCATGGCGTAGGGTAAGTAGTGCAGCTCCGCAAATTCTTGAAAAGTGAGCACGTTACGCTTCTCATCACGAATCGCCTTGGGATCATTGCCTAGAGCAATTTCCCGTTTATGGTCATTGGCAATCTGGCGAGCGGTGGCAATATCTAGCGCTGGATATTCACCTAGTTGTATGGATTTTTTAACCCGATTGTAGGTGTACCTGAAAAGGAACCTACGTCGGCCTTGTCGGTTGATAATAATTTTTAGGCCACTACACAACTCGTCAGTGTATTCAGTTTCCTTACTTTTGCTCGACGGCGGCGTCGGTGGTAGTGAATCGAGTTGGCGCTTATTGAATTTGAATTTTCGGGATTGCATCACTCCCTCCTTAGTCATTCTCGATGGAGAAGTATTGGCGTAATTCGGTGAGTAGTGTCTTAGGCATCAGTAGGTAAATACCTTTACCAGAGTCCTCAACAATGCTCAGGGCGAGTATTGCTCCGTAGTCCAGCTCGTCTTCGAATTCGGTGTAGGTCAGTGCTCGTTTTAGCCTTTCGATATCGTCGACGACGACGGCAGATATTTCGGAAATTGATGTGAGAAACCAGAGCTCACATTGCAGCTCATCCCATGCCTGTTGGGTTTCTGCTTCATCGTGAAATGGTTCGGTGAGTATGGATATGATTTGTTCTTGTAGGGCTGTGGTGACAGGTAGGCTTGTGATTTGTTGAAGATTAGTGATCTTGTTCATATTAAACTCCATGAGTATTGGTATCATAGAAGTAATATGTGTTTGAGCCCGTTACTGATTCGGATGTAGTTAAGCAGAGAGTCTCTAATAACCAAACTCAAGCTCCAGCCCCTCAAGAGTCCATTACTGTAAACCAGCACCAGATATTACCCATTTAGCCGTGAATCGGTTAGAGATGTGTGATGGAGGATAATGTGGAACGATTGGATGTGGCTTGGGTCACGAATATATACGAAACATCAAAATGCCCACTGTTTTGCTGATTTATCGTATTGAATAGTAATGCTTTTAAATTTATTGGTTGATTTTGTTAATGAAAAAAACAATTGTTGCGTTTGTTGTGGTAGCAGCCTGTGGAACTGGTGGTTACTTCGTAAATAATTTGATGATAGAGAACGTTGCTCAAGAGCTTATTCGTAGTACAGAGCGTTTGGCACATGACATCAGTGATAGCTATATTGATGTGCAGGTAATAGAATCGAAGCTTATTGGCGACAAAGTAGCTCAAAAATTCGCTATTTACTTAAAAGATGGTGCAGAACGCCATTCTCAACCTGTTTATTTAGACCATGATGCAACTGTTGCCCTTTTTGGCACAAAGGTCGAAGGCCAATTAGGTTTACCTAAAGATAAAGGACTCTCAGCTGAGTTTATCCGAGAAGTTACATCTTTTAATGAAAATATCCAATATACATTAAATCCTCATAATAAATCGATTGATCTTCAAAGTAGCCTGAATGTAGGTGTTATTAATGATGGTTCTCGTTCACAACTTAAGTTAGGTGAAATTAACTTCAATCTAGTTGGTTCTCTCGAAGATAACTCATCTCAATTTACTATCAGTAGCATTGACTTTTCCGAGCGTAAAGAGAGTGTTCATGTGGGCAAAGTATCTTTAGATACCGTTGTTAAACCAACATTGCAATCATCTATTTTTACAATTGATGAAGGACAACTGGTAGTAAGAAAAGGTGGTATGAATATCAGCGATATTCAGCTTAAAACAGAAGCCGTTGTCAGTGATAAAACATCTCTACACTATAACTGGACAGTTGGAACGTTTGATCTTGATTCGCCTGATATTACTTTACTGTCCTCAAAATTTGGTATGCAAGGTAGCGTTGAAGGGCTAAATACAACAACTTTGATGGATCTAGGTACAGCGCTAGAGAGCAATAACGAGTCACGTATTGAAGATTTATTCAAAGAAATTTTGGGGGATGGGATTGCGTTTTCTAATATCAATTTATATCTGAATGACTCAAGTTTGGGTGGTCATATCACTTTAAATAAAGCGAATTATAAAACCGTAGAAAGCTACGAATTCGACGATTTATTACAACGTTCAATAAACTCAGAACTAGATATTGTAGTCACTCCTGAGTTGATGGATAAGTTTAAAGTACCTTCTCATGCACGGCAAAAGCTTTGGGTTAAGGATGAAAATGCAAACTATACTACTAAGTTTAAAACAGCATTAGGTAAGGTAACCATAAACGATATAGAGGTGAATTAACTGTAAGCTCCTCACTTTAGTTAGCAACCACCACCTA
>NZ_JAWPOJ010000064.1:0-4095 GCF_033344235.1 Vibrio sp. Vb1554
TTTGCTTGACGGTCGCTCTTGGAGTTGCCATTCCTATGGTGGTTGGTGCGATGGTTTGGGTTGGTGTTGATGTAATTATTTCTAATATTTGGGATGAAAACAAGATAGAAGAAAACATAATAAATGGCTTAAAAGAGGCCACAAATGCTAAATAGAATTCTGATTTTTTTAGGAGTCCCTCTTGTATTAATCGGGATGCCTTTCTTATTATTTGATGCGATAAGCCCAATACTGGATGTTTATATATATCATCCAGAATCTATAGCGTTAACCTCCGTTTTTTCTATAGTTCCTTTTTTATCATGGTTTTGGTTTTTAAGTATAATAGGGTTTGTTTGTATTTGTTTTAATAAGCGTCCTGAATTACCTAAAGAGTGGAGTAAATATTTAGGAACTTACATTCCTTGTTTTCTATTTGTCATTGGGGTTGTTTTTGGAACGATTGGAAAAGATGCAATAAAGAAACACCTTGTTGATAGTGGTTACTTTTTAATTACTACAGAAAAGATAAGAACATCATTTTATATATCTCTTGATAAAGATATATACCATAGGGCTGATTAAACAAAAATTTGAGAAGAGTATGCAACAAAGATCTTTGCATTGATCATTGAGATCTAACGATTTTAGGATTAATCTCTATCCCCAGATGTGAAAAAACCACTCTTGCCGGAGTGGTTTTTTCGGAATACTCACAAATGATGACCAAATCGTTGTGTAAGTCCTTCCATGATAGACCATATCAAGTAAGCACTTCAAGAGTATTTCTGCACTCTGTTTGGAATCAAGATGTTTTGGACAGAACGACGCGCATCACTCACCGACCAAGGGATGTTCCAAAGGTGAGAGGTAAAGGCACTAATCAGAACTAAGCGTAAAGCTCGATAACACCGCCCCTTGTAGCTGCTAGAGGGGACAAGCGGAAAAGGAATAACTGATTAGTGTTGTGTGACTGGAACGGGGGCGAAAGCTTTACACACAGCGCAGGGCAGCCCGAAAGGGTAAGAGACAAAACTCCACGGAAAGCGACCATAGATGATACCCAAATCACTCAAGTTTAGAGTTGAAATGGGTAGGGGTCGGCGCAGCCGAAAGGGCTGATTTGGGGAGTCTTGCGACAACCTTATTCACCGCTTTTGGTCTCTTGTTTCTTGTAAGGTCTTTACCTCTTCTAATGTGAAGATTCGGTAAAGGTTTGAACGATAATACTCGAATGGGTGCTTCGATTCTTTGAACCTTATGTATTCAATTTTGTTGAAGTGGTTCTCTAACAGCTTTTTCATTTCGTTACTCTCAACGATGAAAAAGACCGCATGCCAGTACCCCTCTTTTTTTGCCTGTATGTGATCTTTAAAAATGGTCCGGTAGCGTGATGGTGTTTGAATTGTTTGCATCAGTTCGAGTGCAATCTTTGCTCCCGAAGGACTTTTCACCAAACCATTCGGTTTGTGTGCTACCTGATATTTTTTGCGTACATCTTCATGCTTACCATTTTCCCAATCACGCCATCCATTTTTTTGTAGCTGGAGCTGCACAAACTGTACTTTCATTTTATGTTCTGCATTCTTGGCCGTGACTCGGTACGGTACAAAACTCTTCTCTCTGCCATTACTTTTCTGTTGGTTTTGCGCAAGGCCTAAGTCGGTCACTCCCCACAATGCAAGCTTTCCTCTTGGCGTTTTTAGTTCGTACTTTTTGATGAGACCTAAGCCTTTTAGTTTTGCCAGTAAACGATCGAGAGGCTGTCTTTTCTGATAATTCAAAAGCACCATTAAGTTGGTGATTGTGGAGTACGTTTCTTGTATTAAAAACTGTATGACGCATTGCATGTTGTCTGCATTTCGTTGGTAACGTTCGGTCTTATCTTGGATCAGATATTGTGTGTTCATCGGCCTCTGCCATCGGTGTCTATCATCGGGGGAGTATAGTACCCGACCGCAGACACCGATGAAATCTAAACAATAAAAGGATGTTTCGCCAAAGGGCGAATATTGAAAAAGCGTGCTTTTTCAATGAATTAGAATGTAAATCTTCGGGGCTGGACGCCCCTACAATTCAAATTCTAATTTAAAGCAAAATCCGCCTCGCTCCGCGAGACCAAGCCCCTATAGAGCGTGAAAAATGTCGCCCTTTTTGGACAAGTCCAAAGAGTCTCGTTTTTACATCGTTATACGGACTTGGTCTCGCCTGCTCAACGGATTTTGGGGCAAGCCCCCAAACCAAACCGCAGTTTAGGAACTGCTCGCCTTTTCGTTTGGGAACGGGCGTTTGGTTCGGCTCCCCCTGTCGATAAAAAGGTTCGGGAACTCACCTGTTTTCTCGATGCTACGTTGAACACTTCGCATTTTTTTCTGACTAGCAATTGAACCCCGCAAGGGGGCGCTTGGGCGATTGAGCCAGAAAAAAACATTGCTCACTAACTCACTTTGTTTCGTTGTTCGAGCTGTCGCCTCGCGCAGCTCGTTGCCGGTTCGTTTGTCTTGGTAAAAACGCTTCGCTTAGTTTCACCAGGACAAACAAACTAAGCAGTTATGTTGTAACTCAAGGTTCAGTGTTAATTCGTTGATAGGCGCTTTTTGAGTACTTCCTAATCCTAATGCGAGCAATATTATGGTCATGTAACGTTTTTTGAAGTTCATGCTTTTCGTCCTTTCTTTTCGTAAATCTCGACACAAGTTAGCGTGTTTCATTTTTCTCTATGATCTTAAGATCTCACGCTGTTAGTTTGCTGTCATTTGAGCCAAGTTTTGAAGTAACAAGAGTTACTCTTTGGTTCAGTGAATGTGAGTTTAATTCGAATAATTGTTGCGATGCGTCGAACGACCATTTGTGTGGTTTGAGCCAACTAGGCATTCTTTATTTTTGGGTAGTGAAAAATGCCTAGCTGTAGTGAACATGTGAAAAACGAGCATTTCAGTAGTGATTTTGAATGAATCGAGAGTGAAGTTTGATTGCTATGTAAATCGTCTTAGAAGCGTCACAAACTTTCAGAATGGTTTTGTGTGTCTATGGGTGAGTTTGATGCCGAAAATGGCTTGCAGAGCGTTTGAGGGGCTTCTAAGTGGTGTTTTTGATAGTGAAGTTGCCTATTTAACATATGACCAATATTACGCACCTTTAAGAGTCGTTATGATGTCATCACGTTAATTGAGGTTAGGTGAACTGATGCCACACAATTTTTTGGATAGAAAGAAAAAACCG
The DNA here is from genome assembly GCF_033344235.1 of Vibrio sp. Vb1554. Classification (NCBI taxonomy): domain Bacteria; kingdom Pseudomonadati; phylum Pseudomonadota; class Gammaproteobacteria; order Vibrionales; family Vibrionaceae; genus Vibrio; species Vibrio sp. Vb1554. The sequence goes on from NZ_JAWPOJ010000064.1 coordinate 3,202, forward strand.
TTGAGTTCTTCTGGTGGAGGTTATAAGCCACTCCATGAAGAAGAGTCATTAAGAAAACCGCAAGCTCGAGAAGAAACAGTAAGGGAGCGAGCTGCCCGCCAACGTCGAGAGCGTCAAGCTGAATTGACGTATACCCAAGAAGATTACGCTCGTTGGGAAAAAAATCGTGTGCGTGCTACTGCAGAACGTAACGCGGCAGCGTTACAGGCCTACGATCTAACAGAGCCAGAATGGAACAAAGATCTACAAGACGATTTGAAAGAATACTTAGAAGGTAGACATACACAAGTTTGTATTTTCTCTGTTGATGATGCCGCAAAGTGTGCGATGAATATCTGGCATCAAAAAAATGAAGAAGGGGAAACGATTGGAAGTGAAACTCTGAAACTATTAGATGACATTCATTCAAAAATAGATATGGGCATAGGTATTATTACTGCGGCAAAAATATCAAAAGCTTTAGGTGGCTTTGGCATTACAGTTAAACAATATATTGATGCTCAGGGAATAGAACGAGTAATAATATCCAGTCTCTGGAATGACCCTAAGAAGTATTATGCTGTTGTTAATGGATTAAATATCAAAAAAAATTATCCATATAGAATTACAAACCCTACAATTAAGCAGTTGGGTGTTTTAGCTGAAGATACATTAAATGGATTTAAGAAAGGGGCTGTTTTAAGTTTAATTATATCGGCAACAATCAATACTAATGAATTGATGTTTAATGATGATTATCATTTAGTTGATTGGTGCGGTAGTATGGGAAGTGATTTGTTTAAGCTTTTAGCCACTGGTGCAGTTGTCGGTGGGATTATTTGCTTGACGGTCGCTCTTGGAGTTGCCATTCCTATGGTGGTTGGTGCGATGGTTTGGGTTGGTGTTGATGTAATT
>NZ_JAWPOJ010000065.1:0-3874 GCF_033344235.1 Vibrio sp. Vb1554
CACTCAAGTTGAGTATGGGATCAAGTTAACCTTGTCACATAACTTCGCTGTCAAGGCTTCGCGGGTGAAGAGTTACGTATTTTCAACCAGACATTATGTCTCTTAAGGACAGCTACTTCGACAAAATCCAAGTCTATTGCAGACTTGCAGTCAAAGAAAATCTCGAAAACGTTGCAAACAAAGAACGAGGTACAGTTACTCTAGAAAACGGCGATACCGTTCATCTGTTCGCTGCCCCGATCCACCATTTGTGTGAAACTATTGGTCAAATTGAACGTGTCGACGGCAGTCGCACAAGTGATTCAAGAGGATTAGAGCTAAAAGCGGATGAAGCCGAGGACATTCAGCAGGCCTTGGCCCGTCTAGAGTCGATACTGTCTAACATGGGCTACGGCCATAAAAGCTTTAATGTAGAGAAGTACCAAAATGATGAGATCTCCAAATTCATGGACAAAAAGTATGACATGGGCCGAACGATTGGAGGTCTTGGCAAGAAGGAGAAGCAATCTAAGTTCGAGCAAGACTGTTTAGCCCGTTTCACTAACTGCGATGAAAGCTTATTGACGCCGCTTTCAGAGAACGCTACTTCCAACACCACATCTCGCGTTAGAGCAACCTTTGAAGCGTTAAGGGGAAGAGCCGTAAAAGTAGGGAAAAAGTCTAAGCCATGATGATACATGGGGCTCTCTCGAGCCCCTATTTAACACAGCGCAGTTGGTTCAACACGTTTTTGGACAAATGTGAGTTACACGTCATCTGGTAAACCACTAACATCAGATTAGTAAAAGTATCTTTAAACCTTAAACGCTTGTATGTCCATGATCGGGGTTGAATACTATTACCGTTATTGAGGTAGTAATGGCTAAGTAGTTATATCAGCGTAGTCCCGTTTGCCTTGTTTGTTTTGCTATCGTTTCCTCATCAATACAAAAGGCCAGAGATAAACTGTTGATTAGCACTTTGTTGTGCTGTTTCCTGTTGGTTGTTTTGTATTGAAGTTGGGGCATGAGGCCAAGACGATTCATGGGTATAGCCAATCAGCTCGTAGCTTCTTGATTTATTTTCATCATTTTACCGATAAAGCCTAGTTAATACATAATGTTAGTCTAATATCTATAGAGAGATTACTGAAAGTTACCCATTAACTTGTATTGCGGTGTTGTGAGTGTCCTTGTGTTACATAAATATAAATTTAGCCCTTGGTTGTTTTGGACATTAACCATAATGTATGGCGTCTTTAGTTATATGATCATCTATCTAGTAACGGATAAGTTTCTCGAAAGACAAATCCAACAAGTAAAAGAGACAATTCAGTATGACGTAGCGTTAGTTAGATATAGTATTGAAGCGAATATATTTCGTGATACTTACCTTGCAGATAGCTTCGCGTCGGTGGTGTCATTAGACCCTGATTTCGCAACAAAAAATTGGAACTCTGTATCCAGTCAATTTTTATCCAAAGCTGCGTTTGTTAGAAATATCGGACTAGCACCCAACGACATCATATCTCATGTATATCCTTTAGAAGGTAATGAAAAGGCAATTGGGTTGGACTTTAGAACTGTTCCAAATCAGTACGAAACCGTTCAGATAGCTAAAGATACTCAAAAAGTTTTCATAGCTGGGCCATTAGAACTGGTGCAAGGAGGAACAACTCTTATTGCAAGATACCCAATATTTACAGACCCCCCTAAAAACAAAAATTACTGGGGTAGCCTAAGTGTCGTTATAAATTATGACAAACTAATAGAAGCTTCGAAAATACAAGATGTTAGCGGCGCAAACATTGCGCTAGTTGCCAGCAACTCAAATGGAGAGAGTAATAGACTTATTGAGGGTAACAATATTGCTGTTGAGAACTATGATATAAGCTACCCCATATACTTGCCAAATAACAATTGGATCTTATTTGCTTCATATAAAGACTTTAGTGAAACGGATGGCATATATAAATTTAAAATTATTTTCATGACCCTTGGGATTGCAACTTTTTCTATTGGCTATTTTCTTCTAATAGCGTTAGTCAAAAACTACTTACGTGCTCAAAACTTGTCATTACATGATGAGCTTACTCAATTACCTAATCGCCGTTACTTATTTCAAAAAATGACTAAAATAATGTCGAGAGAGGGTTCAATCGTTGAGTTTACTGTTCTTAATATCGATTTAAATAAGTTCAAACAAATTAATGATTCCCTAGGGCATGAGGCTGGTGATGAAGCCTTGAAGCATACAGCCTCATCCTTAAATCGTTGCTTGCGTTCATCTGATTTCATTTCGAGAGTTGGAGGCGACGAATTCGTTGTTATCTTACACCGAGTATCAAATGAAGAGGATGTGGATAAAGTAATCCATAAGATGCATCTTTGCCTTGAGTCCAGCCCTTTACACTGGAATAGTCAAAAAATATGGATTTCATTAAGTATCGGAAGTTACACCTTTAAAAGTAAGGCAAATTCAAAGCTTATCAATGAAGTATTGTCCAATGCAGATAAAAGCATGTACTTCAATAAATCATCTGCAAAGAACAAAGACATAGAGTTTTTCATTTAAAAAGAAATATCGCACATCAATTATATATAGGTTTGAATTTTGGCTGAGGGATTATATAAACTGATTGATTTAATCATTGATCTAAAATTATTGAGTAACAACGCTAGCAAACTTAGGTGCAAAGGTGTGTTTGCTTTTAGTGGCTTCAGGCAACAATGAGCCAGCAACTCCCCCACAGGCTCAAAGTTACGCTTCGATGTTTTCTGCTTCAGCTTCACCGACCCGAAATGCCCTTAAGCTCTTTCCTAGGGATCATTCGATAGTTTCCTATCTTCCAATCATCGACAAATACGTCGAATTCGTCTCTATCAAGTAAATCAATAGGACGAGCGGTCAGATATTCACTCTGGCTAGCTTCTGCCGAAACTAAAGCATTGTAAATTTTTAGATCACCATTACCCAAAGCTTTCTCTACCAACTGGTAAGGCGCAACCGCTTTGCACATCAGCACGGTTTTCTCAGCAAATAGCCAGTACAGGACATCAATGTCATCTCGGCCTGTTCTTAAATCATCGAGACGTCTCTTTAGTCGATTTTGTAATTCCATGTTTTCATCAAACTGAAATACTGGGTAAAGGTGCCAGCCGTTTATATCTATACACAACCCTTTTCGATTCCCCTCTTCAACCACCTCATCAGTGTAAAACTCGAGCTTATTAAGCAAGTTCTTAACCACTATAAGTCGCCTTTGATCTAATTCCATCACAACGTTTGTCCTCATAAAATTCCGATTATCAGAAACATAGAAACAAACCTTCAAATCGCCAAATTAAATTTGCTGAGATAGTAGGCAAACAGTTCACACCGACTTGCCAAAATGACTTTTTGACACCAAAATGATACTGTCTATTTATACAGTATCATTTATGAAAGTTATCCCAATCAGCGCACATGCTGGCATCACTGGATTTGAGTCGCCAGCTACCGAGTACAGTCAACTATCTCTCGATCTCGATGAGCTTTTAGTCGAGCATCCGAGTGCAACTTTCATCGGAAGAGCATGTGGTGATTCCATGCAAGGGTTAGGTATATTTGACCAAGATTTGCTTATCGTAGATCGACACGTCGATGTAAAACAGAATGACGTCGTTGTTGCGAACCTTAATGGTGAATTCATATGTAAGCAGATTGATATTCATCGCAAGTTATTGCTTTCAGCAAACGATAAGTATCAACCAACCCTGATTACCGAATGTGATTCTTTCTCGTTAGAAGGTGTCGTCATCCGATCCATACGTTGCCATAGACCAAGTCACCTGCTGAGAACAAAATAATGTATGCCTTAGTCGATGCGAACTCATTTTATTGTAGTGCTGAGCAA
>NZ_JAWPOJ010000066.1:0-3771 GCF_033344235.1 Vibrio sp. Vb1554
TCACTCAAGTTGAGTATGGGATCAAGTTAACCTTGTCACATAACTTCGCTGTCAAGGCTTCGCGGGTGAAGAGTTACATAAAAGTTATATAGATCACACTTTTAAACCCTGCAGGCTCAGTCCTTGTCGATAAAATCATCTGAAAACGCGTGTTGAGTTTACATTTTCGCCAAACGGTTCAAAGTTGGTAAATTTGTGCTTGCACCGTCGTTCGCTTATAGCTAATATCCTCGTCGTTCCAGAGAAATGCGTCCGTAGCTCAGCTGGTTAGAGTATCGCCTTGACATGGCGGGGGTCGGTGGTTCGAGTCCACTCGGACGCACCATTCTGAATTGAATGGTTAGGAACATAAAAATTTGGGTCCGTAGCTCAGTTGGTTAGAGTACTACCTTGACATGGTAGGGGTCGGCGATTCGAGTTCGCCCGGACCCACCAAATTTTAAAAAAGCCCACCTTTTGGTGGGCTTTTTTGTGTCTGTAATTCATTGATACTCAAGTAAAACTACTTCTTTTCTTGTCCCTTGTTTTTGCCCTGCTTTAGCCCCTTGTTAGAGATAAAAGCGCACTACTTGATCCGCAACACAACCTCAAAACCCTAAATGCAATGCATAAGGTGTATACGCTTCAAACCCACTAGAGCCGTCTATAAATCATGTTGCGTGCCACTAGCCGTGGTATTAGAGACAATGACTATTAATCTAAATTATCTGGCGTGTGAAGATTGGTGCCGCATATTGTACATTTGTAGTCACCAGTCGCTTCGCCTTCCATTAATGAGCTAATTATTGCTGCAAATAGACCTGAGAAGAAACCTTTAGCTTTTTTCTCGGTCTTTTCTTGCGCTTTAGAGAAGCTTTCGTACCGATGTAGCGTTACTTCTTTACAATTACAGCAAAACGCTCTTGTCTCTTCAGAACCGTACATTTTTACCAATTGATTTACTCCCTGTAAGTTAATTTCCCCAAGTGGCGTTATGTTCAAGGGTAAGTCGCACAAGACTGATGTGTGACTTACCCTAAACACTAAAACTAACGTAATGTAAAACACCACATGTTATGAATGATTATTTAACGCCTTGTTATCCGAGCTTGCTAACTCTGCTGATTGAATAGTTGTGGCAATAAGCTCTTCAAACAGCTCTAATTGCCCAGCAGGTATCAATTGATTTTGTATAGCTTTTCGTTTGTTTGAGTCAAATAGCCGCTCTGTTAACCAACCAATTAGATACATCAGTGAAAGACAGCCACCGGCCGTCGCTACATTACCGTCTATCACGAGAGGCAGATCCTGAACATCTCCTCCCATACTTTGTAGAACAGCCTTTGCATCTGGGTTTGTTGTTAATCGCTTGCCTTTTAGTAAACCGAGTTCATGGAGGATGAATGATCCCGCACAAATCGAACCTATTAGCTGCCTATTTGGATCAAGATTCAACGCTGACATAAATTCAGCATCTTTTAAAGCGGCTGGAATACCCCGTTTGCCGCTTGTAATAAGAACGACATCTTGATTCGTCACCTCAGAAAGGTGTCCGTCTGTTTTAACTTTCATACCGAGGTGGGAATGATGTTCAGATTTAGTTCCAAGTATACTTACTGTCCAACTGTCGGTTGTGCGCCCTAGCAAGTCATACATAAGAAAGAAATCGACATCCGTGAAATCATCAAATAAAACAACGCCGATTTTATACATAACATTTATCCTTTTGGACTTACTCGTAAGTCGCAAAATGTGTAGTAGGAGGGGAGGGGCATTCGATACACAAGCTTCTGCTAAGCACCTTAAATACCAAAGGCGGTGCAAACTAACAATGCCATGTGTACCAAATCCCTATTATAAAACTTTGTTATGTTTGTTTTATGAGCCCGCCCAGAAAAACTCAACCCTAATACCACTTGGGTCGTAACACATTAAATGTTTTGCGGGTCCTGTTTTAACAAGCTCGGGACCAAACTCAATTTCGATTCCCGACGCCATAAATTGATCACGCAACTCATAGAGTTGCTTCTCAGTCTCTACGAGTAAAGCTAAGTGATGCAAACCAATATTCGTTTTTCTGTCAAATGGAGTGGCGGCATCAGCCTTAGCCGCCCATAGTGTAAGCATGATATGCCCATCACTCACAAATATTGCCGGGTAGTCTGGATTTCTTTTTACTTCACTCCAACCTAATTGTTCAGTGAAAAACTTCGCGCTTGCTTCTAGGTTAGATACGGTTAAACCTACGTGGTGTATGCCTTTTGTTAACACAGTCACTTTGTTTCCTTACTCGTTTTAATGGCTATCAAACAAAGATAACTCGATAAAAAGTAAGCATCAATACACATATATTGATTAACTTCGTCAATCTATTCGAATACGGTAATCCAACTGGAAACATAACATTGTAAACAAGAAACCCAATCTTGAACTAAAAATTAAACTTAGAGTTCATTCTTAAGTCCTGTATTAATCAAATACATTAATAGCCATAATATTTAAGCCAGCCTATAGGGCATATCATTCCATTAAAGGTTTGAATGTTCTTATTCAAGCTAACGTCTTCCAATTTGTAACAGTGAACAACATTACTAGTCGAAGTAGATGCTGGTGTTGAATACGTCACAGGTTTAGAAGCGTTTGCTTTATGTATTTCATGTGCTCGCTGTTGGTCTATCGCCACTTGATTCTTATGATTGTTAACTTCTCGCAATCCAGATTCTAGGGGTAGGTGCCAATCCTTACATGTTGTTCCTAAACCATCATTCTGAGACTGATATTCTGATAACGCTACACGAGCTTCATTTACCGACTGATCGATATCGGACTGATCGACTAGCCAAGTAGAAAAAGAATAGTTAATGGCCTCTCGATAGTTTACCGATTGCTCTAAGCTATAAGCATCGGAATGAAAACAGGCCTCTACCACTGCCCATTGAGTCGATAGGTTTGATAATACGTTTTCAGGTATAGGCTGTAGCTGGCTTTGCGTAGACTGGCAACCGGCTAGAAGAAAAGGGACAGGGAGTAGTTTTAGAAAAAATTTTTGGTTCATTTTAATCTTAAAATTAATGCAATCTTTTTCATTATCATAATACAGGACGATTGAAGAAAGTAGCATTTCTATCAGTAAGGGAATGTGGCTAACGCACTGATAAGGTGTGAGTAAAGCGATATCAAAGCCCTCAACACACCTTAACTACGAATACTACCGCATAACAAAGATGCTATGCGGTAACGGTAGTACTCAGGCTTGAACAGTTTGTCGCACGTTGCTCTCGCCTGACAGCACGGAAATTCTCTCAAAATCTCGACTCGGGAAGTCAGGGTCTACGTACACAAACATACGACTTATCATTTTTCCTTCAAACTCAAATACACTACAAAAACGCCCTGTGGAAACTTTGTTGTCCGGCCAAGAGGTACCATCACTCATTACGCCGCCTTCCTGTCCTTCAACAATGACCTTGTTTCCAGCAGTCGTTATTTGAAAGCCGTCTATGTCGTGCCAGATACTAATCAACGAGCTACCAATCCTATTGCCAAACTCCACTAAGGCACTCTTTCCTTTCGCTTGCCCAAATTTAGGAAAGAAAAAATCAACATCCTCTGAGAATAGATCCAGATAGCTAGGATCACCGGCATCTATTTTCTCGAAATACTTAACTACTAGCCCAACTAAATCGTCTTTTTCCATAATTATTTCACACCCATATTTGTAGTGGCATAGTGAATTTGGTCACTTAGTTAGAGGTGATATCATCACCTCATAAGTTAACAGGTGACATTATG
>NZ_JAWPOJ010000067.1:0-3374 GCF_033344235.1 Vibrio sp. Vb1554
TCGCTTTGAGCAAGCAGCTCGCGAACAAGTAAGGAAATCATTATGTCTAGAGAGGCGATCAAACTTGCCATTATTGGCGGTGGTAGTAGCTATACCCCGGAATTGGTTGAAGGGGTAATCAAACGCTTGGATTACTTGCCAGTTAAACAGATTCACTTTGTGGACATAGAATCCGGCGCGGAAAAGCTAGAAATCATCAGAGGCTTGGCTCAGCGGATGGTCGATAAAGCGGGCGCCGATATTGAAATTAAAGCGGATTTTGACCGCCGTGCTGCGATCAAAGGCGCTGACTTTGTCATGACTCAATTCCGTGTTGGCGGGCTTGCTGCTCGAGCAAACGATGAAAGAATTCCTATTAAATACGATGTGATCGGACAAGAAACCACTGGCCCTGGCGGATTTGCTAAAGCACTGAGAACCATTCCTGTCATTCTTGATATCTGTAAAGACATTGAAGAGTTGGCGCCAAACGCTTGGATGCTCAACTTTACGAACCCTGCTGGTCTCGTCTCAGAAGCGGTGAGTAAGCATACTAAAGTCAAAAGTATCGGCTTATGTAATGTACCCGTCTCAATGGAAATGATGATTGCAGAGATGATGGATTGCGAGCCTAAAGAGCTACAGTTGGAGTTTGCAGGTCTAAATCATCTGGTCTGGGTACACAAAGCGTGGCTGAAAGGCGAAGACATCACTCAAACCGTCTTAGAGAAAGTCGGAGATGGCGCTAACTTCAGTATGAAGAACATTTGGGAAGAACCGTGGGATCCGGCATTTCTAAAAGCGCTCGGTGCGATTCCTTGTCCTTATCATCGCTATTTTTACCAAACAGACGCTATGTTGGCAGAAGAAAAGCAGAGCGCAGGTGAAAAAGGGACTCGCGCAGAGCAAGTCATGGAAACCGAAAACGCATTGTTTAAGCTCTATCAAGATCCGAACTTAGACCACAAACCGAAAGAGTTGGAAGAGCGAGGGGGAGCGTATTACTCAGATGCGTCACTCAATCTCGTCGACTCTATTTATAACAACCGTAACAGCATTCATGTCGTAAACGTCTTAAACAATGGCGCGATCAATGGTCTACCGGATGACGCCGTGATTGAATGCAGTGCAGTGATTGGTAGTTGGGGAGCAAAACCACTTGCTGTTGGTGAGCTATCAAACAACATCAAAGGACTACTGCATCAAGTGAAAGCTTATGAGCAGTTGACGATAGAAGCCGCTGTTGAAGGTAACTACGACAAAGCATTGATGGCATTAACGAATAATCCTTTGGTGCCAGACATTGGTCGAGCGAAAGCGATATTGGATGAGCTGTTAGCGGTTAATGCGCCTTATTTGCCTCAATTTAAACTTACAGCGTTGTAATACTAAGGAAGAGCGTCAATGAAAGTCATTTTTAATGCGGACGATTTTGGTCTGACTCAAGGTGTTAATAACGGCATTGTAAAGTCCCATCAAGATGGTGTCGTGAAATCGACTACTATGATGGTAGGGATGGATGCCGAGCAGAATGCAATCGAGTTAGCTCATCAAAATCCAGACTTAAAAATTGGCGTACATCTACGGTTTACAGCAGGTGCTCCTCTCACGGAGCACCCAAACTTAACCAATGGTAGAACGCATTTCGTCAAATACAGTGAATTGTGGAACAAGCAAGATTTTGACGCTCAAGCGGTTTACGAAGAAGCTAAAGCTCAAATTGATCACTTCTTGTCACTTGGACTAACGCTCAGTCACCTTGATAGTCATCATCATGCTCATACGCATCCTCAGATTCTTCCTATTGTTCAGAAACTCGCGAAAGAGCACCGCGTGCCACTTCGCGGGAGTGGTATCTGTCATCAACCAATGACGACAAGCTATTTCTTTTCCGATGAGTTTTACGATCAAAAGGTAAGTTTGGACGGATTAATGCAACACCTTCTGAGCTTAAAAGAGAATTACGATGTGGTAGAGGTGATGTGTCATCCTGCTTATGCCGACCAGCCCCTTATTATGAAAAGTGGCTATGCACTGCAAAGAGAGCTAGAGCTACAAGTGCTCACATCTCCCATTCTAAAAGAGCAATTGGCGCAGCATGGTATAGCCGTCACGGATTACTCCGCACTCGTTTCTACCAGCCAAGTTGTAGGTGTATGATTAAGGCTGCCAGATTCGACCCCTATAGTCACCTTACGAATTGCTGGCAGCCATTTTTCGAATAAAAACATTCATTATTTATTAGCAGTTGGATTCATTAGCATTATGGCAAGGATTAAAGATGTAGCCGAACTCGCCGGTGTAAATCGTTCTACCGTTTCTCGCATCATTAATGGGGAAGGAAAGTTTCGTGAAGAAACTAGAAAAAAAGTAGAACAAGCCATGGCGCAATTGAATTACCGTCCAAGTGCGATCGCCCGTTCTCTTGCAACATCGTCAAGTAATATGGTCGGTTTGTTGGTGACTTATTACACAGGTGGATTTTTCGGTGAAATGATGGAGCAAGTGCAAACGGAATTGGACATTCATAAGAAGTTTCTCATCACTGCGCAAGGTCATCATTCTGCTGAAGGAGAGAAAGAAGCGATTCAGCGTTTCAACGATCTTCGTTGCGATGGCTATGTTCTGCATAGTCGCTATTTATCCGATGATGATCTACGTGAGTTAGCAAAACTTCCTACGCCTTTTGTGCTTCTCGATCGTTATGTTGAAGGGATTGAAGAGCGCTGCATTACGTTTAATCACCACCATGCAAGTCGTATCGCTGTTGAGCACTTAATCGCTGGTGGTCATAAAAACATTGCCTGTATTACCGGGCCATCCCTACGTCACAATAGTTTGCTCAGAAAGCTTGGCTATGTTGATGCAATGAAAACAGCAGGCATCGACATTGATGAAAGTTGGTGTGAAGAAGGGAATTACGGCAGACAAAGCGGTTATGATGCGATGGCTTCCATTTTGAAACGTCACCCAGAGGTAACTGCTGTATTTTCATGCAGCGAAGAAATGACGGTTGGGGCGATGCAATATCTTCATGAGCATAAAATTTCGGTGCCGGAGCAAATCTCTTTAACCAGTTTTGACAGTGTAGACCTATGTGAAAGTTTGTACCCGACGGTATCTGCGTTGCATTTCCCTATTAGTGATATGGCGCGAGCAGCAGTGCAAACGTTAATGGGGTTAGTAAAAAAACAGGAACACATAGAAAAACCTGTCTTCGAAGCCAAGCTAAAACTGCGTCATGCGGATCGAGTATTAAAACAAGACTCTGATTGATACTCAGGTATGAGCTTGATTCAAATTATGAACAACACATTGGTTCTTAACGCGAATGACTCGCACTTGTGAGTTCTTATTGATGAATTTATTTACAGAATCTACTACTATTCTTGGTT
>NZ_JAWPOJ010000068.1:0-3180 GCF_033344235.1 Vibrio sp. Vb1554
GAACCGCAGGGTGAAGTGGATAGCCAGCGTGTTGCGATCCAGTTAAATGCGCAAAGCCTGAGTCAGCAACGTACGTCGCAAAGCTCGGGGCCTAAGTCAGAAGACTGGAAAGAGTACCATGTGAAGAATGGTGATACGTTAGCTCAAGTTTTTCGCAACAATCAGCTTTCTATGGCTGACCTTAGCGCCTTAGTAAAAATAGAAGGAAGCGACAAGCCACTGAGCCATATCAAGCAGGGGCAACTCATCCGTTTTAAACTCTCAGAAAACGGCCAGTTAGATATGTTGCAACTGGAAAAGAGCGATCATTCGGTTATGTTCTTCCGTCTATCGGATGGCAGCTTCGGCAGAAACAAATAGTTTCCGTTGTAGATTTAAAAAAGACGCAATCATCTCGCGTCTTTTTTATTGCAGTTTTGTGGAGGTTTATTGAGTCGAATTGCTCCGGCGCATGTCTACGTGTGGAATTCCATCTTCTAAGTAACTGTCAGAAATAACTTCAAATCCATGGTGAGCATAAAAATCGATAAGATGTTCTTGTGCACCAATGTCTATGGTTTTTTCGGGCCATAACGTAGAACATGCTTGGATGGCTTGTGTGATTAGCCGATGGCCTAAGCCACTACCTCGGGCTGTTTTTTTGGTTACGACTCGGCCAATACTGACGTTATCGTAAGTGGTTCCAGCTGGTAGAAGCCGAGCGCAGGCAACTAATTCATCATTGTGGTAGCCGAGTAGGTGATGAACGCCGTCAATAACATCCTTACCATCTAGCTCCGGGTACGGGCAAGTTTGCTCGACGACGAACACGTCGACGCGTAAGCGCAGCATCTCATACAGTTGTAAGGTAGTTAGTTGAGCAAAAGGCAAAGTGATCCAAGTGGTCATGTCCGTCGTCCATAATGATAGTAGAGTGCCTGAATGTACTCGCTTTTGTTTCAATACTCATTAACAATGGTTAATTTTCACTGGTCTTCCCAGAAAATCTGGCGATAATGTGCCCTCTTTTTCATCCCACCTGAGGATATTTCCCTGTGAGCAAACAAACTTTTGACCAAGTAGGCCTGAACCCAGCGCTACTAGAAACGCTGGATTCATTGAACTACACCCATATGACGCCAATTCAAGCGTTAAGCTTACCGGCGATTTTGAATCAGCGTGACGTAATTGGTCAGGGTAAAACGGGCTCGGGTAAAACAGCGGCGTTTGGTCTTGGCGTGCTATCAAATCTAAACGTAAAACGATTTCGCGTGCAGGCTTTGGTGCTGTGTCCGACTCGCGAACTGGCGGATCAAGTTGCTAAAGAAATTCGAACGCTAGGGCGTGGTATCCATAACATTAAAGTACTTACGTTGTGCGGCGGTATGCCGATGGGACCGCAAATTGGTTCGTTAGAGCATGGTGCACATATCCTTGTTGGTACTCCGGGGCGTATTCTGGATCACCTTGAGAAAGGCCGTATTAACTTGGAAGAGCTGAATACACTGGTGCTGGATGAAGCCGATCGTATGCTAGAAATGGGCTTCCAAGACGCTTTGGATGCGATTATTAATGCGGCGCCTAAACAGCGTCAGACATTGCTTTTTAGCGCCACATTCCCAGAGAAGATCGAGAAAATCGCTCAGCGTATTATGAAATCGCCAGAGATGATCAAGGTTGAATCGACTCACGATACTTCCAGCATTGCTCAATACTTCTACAAAGTAGAAGGAACTGAAGCGCGTGATGAGGCGCTAGCGAATCTTCTTTTGACTTACCAACCAGAGTCGGCGGTGGTGTTCTGTAATACGAAGAAAGAAGTGCAAAATGTCGCGGATGAATTACACCATCGCGGCTTTAGCGTGATCGATATTCACGGTGATCTTGAACAGCGTGAACGTGATCAAGCACTGGTGCAATTTGCGAACAAGAGCGTTTCTATTCTTGTGGCAACGGACGTGGCGGCACGAGGTTTGGATGTGGACAATCTTGATGCTGTGTTCAACTTTGAGCTGTCTCGTGACCCAGAAGTGCACGTGCACCGTATTGGCCGTACTGGCCGAGCAGGCAGTAAAGGTTTGGCGTTCAGCTTCTTTGGTGAAAAAGACGGTCTACGTGTTGCTCGTATCGAAGAGTACTTAGAGATGGATGTGGTACCCGCGACCTTGCCAGCGAAATCAAATCAGCAGCCATACCAAGCGAAGATGGTGACCATCAACATTGATGGCGGCAAGAAGCAAAAAGTTCGTCCTGGCGATATTCTTGGTTGTTTGACTGGCAAAAATGGCATCCCAGGTGCGCAAGTGGGCAAGATTCATTTGTTCCCTGTACGTTCTTACGTTGCTGTAGAAAAGTCTGCCGCGAAGAAAGCATTGCAAATTATCAGTACGGGTAAGATGAAAGGGCGTCAGTTCCGAGCGCGTCTTCTTAAATAAGTCATTAGATTGAACAAAGGCTCTTCGTTGGAAGAGCCTTTTTTGTTTGGTGCGTCTCTTATTTGTTGTCTTTTGCTAAACGCGCTTTAATACGGCTTAAGCTGATAGCGGTAATGCCGAGGTAAGCCGCAATTTGGCTATCGGTAATACGCTGTTCTAAATCTGGGTAGTGGTGGCAAAATAACTGATAACGTTCCTCAGGTGAATACAACAGCATAAAACGTTCTTTATTCTCTTTGTTCATCAACTGCGTTTCGAGCAATTTTAGGTAAATAGAGTGCTTTTCGGCGCGCCATTGATGCAATGCCTCGATAGGCAGACAGAATAAATGACATGCGGTCAGCGTTTCCAATAAGTACGGTGAAGGTTGAGCTTTTATCACGCTTTCAAAGCCGATCACCCAGTCCTTTTCCCAATAAAACTCTTTGCTGAATTCTTTGCCTTTCTCTGTGAGATAGCTTGCGTGGCATAACCCTTCCAGAATGAAGTAGATGTGAGAACTAAATTCACCTTGATGGCTAAGAATGTGTCTAGTAGGTAATTCTAACTCTTGTCCATAGACCATGAGTTGTGAGGCTTCGTCTTCTGAAAAGCCATGTTGAGTGAGATCGAAAAATACGTCGTTTTGCATGAAGGTTATCTGCAGTGAAAGGGTTAGCGCATTTGAACTATCTTAACTGCTTTGTGCAGCAACAAAAAGCGGCTCACTGAGGAGCCGCTAGTTTGAACATCGAGTCCTTTATTCGTTTCCTTCGAGACGATCTTC
>NZ_JAWPOJ010000069.1:0-3076 GCF_033344235.1 Vibrio sp. Vb1554
AACTCGAAACTCCTTCGGGTTGTATGGTTAAGTGACTAAGCGTACACGGTGGATGCCTTGGCAGTCAGAGGCGATGAAGGACGTATTAACTTGCGATAAGCCCAGATTAGGTAGTAAAAACCATTTGAGTCTGGGATTTCCGAATGGGGAAACCCAATACCATAAGGTATTACTGTTGAGTGAATACATAGCTCAACAGGGCGAACCGGGGGAACTGAAACATCTAAGTACCCCGAGGAAAAGAAATCAACCGAGATTCCGAAAGTAGCGGCGAGCGAAATTGGACTAGCCCTTAAGCTTTACACGCGTTAGACGAACAGCCTGGAAAGGCCGACGATACAGGGTGATAGTCCCGTAGTTGACGACGTGTGTTCAGTGAAATCGAGTAGGGCGGGACACGTGATATCCTGTCTGAATATGGGGGGACCATCCTCCAAGGCTAAATACTACTGACTGACCGATAGTGAACCAGTACCGTGAGGGAAAGGCGAAAAGAACCCCTGTGAGGGGAGTGAAATAGAACCTGAAACCGTGTACGTACAAGCAGTAGGAGCAGGCTTGTCCTGTGACTGCGTACCTTTTGTATAATGGGTCAGCGACTTATATTCAGTGGCAAGGTTAACCATCTAGGGGAGCCGTAGGGAAACCGAGTCTTAACTGGGCGTTCAGTCTCTGGATATAGACCCGAAACCAGGTGATCTAGCCATGGGCAGGTTGAAGGTTGAGTAACATCAACTGGAGGACCGAACCGACTAATGTTGAAAAATTAGCGGATGACTTGTGGCTAGGGGTGAAAGGCCAATCAAACCTGGAGATAGCTGGTTCTCCCCGAAAGCTATTTAGGTAGCGCCTCGGACGAATACTACTGGGGGTAGAGCACTGTTAAGGCTAGGGGGTCATCCCGACTTACCAACCCTTTGCAAACTCCGAATACCAGTAAGTACTATCCGGGAGACACACGGCGGGTGCTAACGTCCGTCGTGGAGAGGGAAACAACCCAGACCGCCAGCTAAGGTCCCAAATTACTACTAAGTGGGAAACGATGTGGGAAGGCTCAGACAGCCAGGATGTTGGCTTAGAAGCAGCCATCATTTAAAGAAAGCGTAATAGCTCACTGGTCGAGTCGGCCTGCGCGGAAGATGTAACGGGGCTAAGTAGTAAACCGAAGCTGCGGCAATATACTTTTGTATATTGGGTAGGGGAGCGTTCTGTAAGCGGTTGAAGGTGTGTGGTAACGCATGCTGGACGTATCAGAAGTGCGAATGCTGACATGAGTAACGATAAAGGGGGTGAAAAACCTCCTCGCCGGAAGACCAAGGGTTCCTGTCCAACGTTAATCGGGGCAGGGTAAGTCGACCCCTAAGGCGAGGCCGAAAGGCGTAGTCGATGGGAAACGGGTTAATATTCCCGTACTTCTTACAATTGCGATGGGGGGACGGAGAAGGCTAGGTGGGCCTGGCGACGGTTGTCCAGGTTCAAGTGCGTAGGCTGAAGAGTTAGGTAAATCCGGCTCTTTCTAAGGCTGAGACACGACGTCGAGCATCTACGGATGTGAAGTCATTGATGCCATGCTTCCAGGAAAAGCCTCTAAGCTTCAGATTGTAAGGAATCGTACCCCAAACCGACACAGGTGGTCGGGTAGAGAATACCAAGGCGCTTGAGAGAACTCGGGTGAAGGAACTAGGCAAAATGGTACCGTAACTTCGGGAGAAGGTACGCTCTCGACGGTGAAGTCCCTCGCGGATGGAGCTATTGAGAGTCGCAGATACCAGGTGGCTGCAACTGTTTATTAAAAACACAGCACTGTGCAAAATCGCAAGATGACGTATACGGTGTGACGCCTGCCCGGTGCCGGAAGGTTAATTGATGGGGTTAGACTTCGGTCGAAGCTCTTGATCGAAGCCCCGGTAAACGGCGGCCGTAACTATAACGGTCCTAAGGTAGCGAAATTCCTTGTCGGGTAAGTTCCGACCTGCACGAATGGCGTAATGATGGCCACGCTGTCTCCACCCGAGACTCAGTGAAATTGAAATCGCTGTGAAGATGCAGTGTACCCGCGGCTAGACGGAAAGACCCCGTGAACCTTTACTACAGCTTGGCACTGAACATTGACCCTACATGTGTAGGATAGGTGGGAGGCTTTGAAGCGCAGTCGCTAGATTGCGTGGAGCCGTCCTTGAAATACCACCCTTGTAGTGTTGATGTTCTAACGTCGACCCCTTATCGGGGTTGCGGACAGTGCCTGGTGGGTAGTTTGACTGGGGCGGTCTCCTCCCAAAGCGTAACGGAGGAGCACGAAGGTGGGCTAATCACGGTTGGACATCGTGAGGTTAGTGCAATGGCATAAGCCCGCTTGACTGCGAGAATGACAATTCGAGCAGGTGCGAAAGCAGGTCATAGTGATCCGGTGGTTCTGAATGGAAGGGCCATCGCTCAACGGATAAAAGGTACTCCGGGGATAACAGGCTGATACCGCCCAAGAGTTCATATCGACGGCGGTGTTTGGCACCTCGATGTCGGCTCATCACATCCTGGGGCTGAAGTCGGTCCCAAGGGTATGGCTGTTCGCCATTTAAAGTGGTACGCGAGCTGGGTTTAGAACGTCGTGAGACAGTTCGGTCCCTATCTGCCGTGGGCGTTGGAGAATTGAAAGGGGCTGCTCCTAGTACGAGAGGACCGGAGTGGACGAACCTCTGGTGTTCGGGTTGTGTCGCCAGACGCATTGCCCGGTAGCTAAGTTCGGGATCGATAACCGCTGAAAGCATCTAAGCGGGAAGCGAGCCTTGAGATGAGTTCTCCCTGATACTTTAAGTATCCTAAAGGGTTGTCGTAGACTACGACGTTGATAGGCAGGGTGTGTAAGCGTTGTGAGGCGTTGAGCTAACCTGTACTAATTGCCCGTGAGGCTTAACCATACAACACCCAAGGGGTTTTGATGGACTCAATGAAAGAACATTGAATGTGTAAGAACGAGAATTAAAAAACAGCTTTCCAGATTAAAGAATTTGCTTGGCGACCATAGCGTTTTGGACCCACCTGATTTCCATGCCGAACTCAGAAGTGAAACGAAATAGCG
>NZ_JAWPOJ010000006.1:0-200424 GCF_033344235.1 Vibrio sp. Vb1554
AAGAATTTGCTTGGCGACCATAGCGTTTTGGACCCACCTGATTTCCATGCCGAACTCAGAAGTGAAACGAAATAGCGCCGATGGTAGTGTGGGGCTTCCCCATGTGAGAGTAGGACATCGCCAGGCTTTAAATTTAAGAAGCCCGCTCGAAAGAGCGGGCTTTTTTTCATCTATAGAGTTTTAAAATTAGCTCACTTTATACCTAAAAAGTGTTCATCTAAGGTGCGATATACTTGCTCTCTGCAACCTTCCAAAAGGCTTTAACAAGCGGATTTTCCAGCTGAGTTTTGTTGCAGCAAACACCAAGTTTAAAAGGTTTAATTGGTAAGACTTTTAAACGATTTATCTTTTCTCTTACCGGACTGTTGTTGATTACAACATCAGGTGCGATACCTACTCCACACCCCAATGCAACCATACTTACGATGGCTTCATGTCCGGAGGTTTGTGCGTAGATCTTTGGCTTTATTTTCATTTGTTTGAGCCAAGTATTGGCCCTGTCCCTTGCCGTTCCTGCTTCTGGGAGTATGAATGGAATGACCGACCAGTCTGGTTTTTCTTTTTGTAGCTCTTCAGCAAACGCACTAACCCCAACAGGTACGATGACAGAAAGTGGGATTTCACTGATCGTTTCAAATGCGATTTTATTTGGCATCTGTTCTGACTTGGCTGATATGGCAATATCGGCTTCATCTGCTAGTATTTTGTCGATCGCTTGAGCTGGATCGCCGGTTGATAGTTTGAATTCAATGAAAGGGTTCTGAATACGAAAGTCAGATATTAGCTCCGGAAGATGGCTGTAGCTTGCAGTAACAGAACAAAAGAGACGGATTTCTCCTTTCAATTCATCCTCGGTTCCCTTCAGGTGACTCTGATACTGCTGCCATTCGCCAAGAATCTTTAAGGCGACTGGGACTAGCTTTTTACCTTGGATAGTTAAATCAACGCTACGGTTGTCGCGTAAAAACAATTGTTGGCTGGTTTCCTCCTCTAATTTTTGTATCTGTCGGCTTAAGGCTGAAGGGCTAATATGCATTGCCGCTGCGGTCTTGGCGAAACTTTTACTCTCACAGAGATGAATGAAAAGTTGCAGGCTTTTGATATTCATTAAATTTTCATTTCCATGTTGCATAAATTGCAATAACTAATTGTGAATATATCACTTTAAGCAATCTCATGTCTGTTTTAGTATGAAGTTATTCGGTAAGGCAATTACTGACCTCAATGGAAGAATCTCAAAGGAGCACCCAGATGGCTAATTATTTCAATACCCTAAACTTGCGCGAGCAGTTGGACCAATTAGGTCGTTGTCGTTTTATGGACCGCAGTGAGTTCGCTTCAGAAGCGGATTATCTGAAAGGTAAGAAAGTAGTCATTGTAGGTTGTGGTGCTCAAGGTCTTAACCAAGGTCTGAACATGCGCGACTCTGGTCTAGACGTTGCTTATGCGCTTCGCCAAGCCGCGATTGATGAGCAACGCCAGTCATTCAAAAACGCAAAAGACAACGGTTTTGAGGTAGGTAGCTACGAAACGCTAATTCCACAAGCTGATCTAGTAGTAAACCTTACTCCAGATAAGCAGCACACAAACGTTGTTGAGACGGTAATGCCGTTAATGAAAGAAGGCGCAGCACTAGGTTACTCTCACGGTTTCAACGTTGTTGAAGAAGGCATGCAAATCCGTAAAGACCTAACGGTAGTAATGGTTGCACCTAAATGTCCAGGTACGGAAGTTCGTGAAGAATACAAGCGCGGTTTCGGTGTACCGACTCTTATCGCTGTTCACCCAGAGAACGACCCAAAAGGTGAAGGTTGGGATATCGCGAAAGCTTGGGCTGCTGCAACCGGTGGTCACCGTGCTGGCTGTCTAGAGTCTTCTTTTGTTGCTGAGGTGAAATCTGACCTAATGGGTGAGCAAACTATCCTTTGTGGCATGCTACAGGCTGGCTCTATCGTGTGTTACGAGAAGATGATTGCTGATGGTATCGATCCTGGCTACGCTGGTAAGCTTCTTCAATACGGTTGGGAAACCATCACTGAAGCACTGAAGTTTGGTGGTATCACTCACATGATGGATCGCCTAACTAACCCTGCAAAAGTGAAAGCATTTGAGCTTTCTGAAGAGCTAAAAGAACTTATGCGTCCGCTATACAACAAGCACATGGATGACATCATCACCGGTCACTTCTCTAGCACTATGATGGCTGACTGGGCAAACGACGATGCAAATCTACTAGGCTGGCGTGCAGAAACAGGTGAAACTGCTTTCGAAAACTACCCAGAAACTGACGTAGAAATCTCTGAGCAAGAGTACTTCGATAACGGCATCTTGATGGTTGCTATGGTTCGTGCGGGTGTTGAGCTAGCATTCGAAGCGATGACGGCATCTGGCATCATCGATGAGTCTGCTTACTACGAGTCTCTACACGAGCTGCCACTTATCGCAAACACTATCGCACGTAAGCGTTTATACGAGATGAACGTGGTTATCTCAGACACTGCGGAATACGGTAACTACCTGTTCGCTAACGTAGCAACGCCGCTTCTACGTGAGAAGTTTATGCCAGCCGTAAATACTGACGTAATTGGTAAAGGTTTAGGTGAAACGTCTAACCAAGTGGATAACGCGACTCTTATCGCTGTGAATGAAACAATCCGTAACCACCCTGTAGAGTACATCGGTGAAGAGCTACGTGGTTACATGACTGATATGAAGCGTATCGCGGTGGGCGGCTAAATGACTGGCCTTAAGGCTCCATTTCGGTGTCGAAGGTGCTCGTTTACTATCGTACTCCTAGAAATGAAGCCTTAATACTGCGTAATTTACTTAGTCTCAAGTAACGCAGTAGATAAACTCCAGGCAGACTGGAGTGATAAATACAAAATAAAACACAACATCTAATCAAAAGGCTTGGTCGCCGTTGACCAAGCCTTTTTGTTTTTAGCCGATTTATCTGCGCGCCGATAAGAAAAACGCTCCTTTGTGAGGAGCGCTTTGATACTTATTTTTCAGCAAGCTTTTCTTCAAGTTGCGCCAACTTCTGTTCCATTTCTGTTAGCTTTTGACGTGTACGTAGTAAAACTTGAGTTTGAACATCAAACTCTTCGCGACTTACAACATCTAGCTTGTTTAGCTGGCCTTGGATTACTTGACGAACTTTCTGATCGACATCAGAGCCCAACTCTTTTACAGGTTGAGGCATTGAGTCGTGAATCTGTTTAGCAATTTGCTCTAATTTCTTTGGGTCAAACATAGTGGCTAAAACTCCTTTTGATTTGTCCTCATTTTAAGTAAATGATACGTGAAAGTCGCCACTTAGATGGCAAAAAAGAGAGCGGCAATAAAAAAGGCCACCGAAGTGACCTTTTTGAATGCCTTAATAGCTTATCTGTTATCCGCTAATTCACGATGAGCTGCTTTCGCTTCGTCAACTCGCGCTAACTTCTCCAAGTCTTTGTCTTCAACAAATACTGGCAGAGGTTTGTGTTTTTCAGCTAGGTAGCTGTAAATCACAGGTAGTACGAATAGTGTGAACAGTGTACCGATTGCAAGGCCAGCAACGATGACGATACCGATACTGAAACGTTGCGCGGCACCTGCACCTGTTGCGTACATCAGCGGGATCAAACCTGCGATCATCGCTGCAGTGGTCATTAGGATAGGGCGAAGACGCACTTTCGCAGCTTCCATCACCGCATCAATACGAGACAGTTTATTATGTAACTGCTCTTCCTTGGCGACTTCACAGATCAAGATACCGTGCTTGGTTATTAGGCCGACCAGCGTGATCAAACCAACCTGCGAGTAGATGTTCATCGAGGCCGTACCCCAGGCCAATGCGATCAAGGCACCACATATTGCCAGAGGTACAGATACCATGATGACAATAGGATCGCGGAGTGATTCAAATTGAATCGCCAGAACGAGGAAGATGATCGCAAGTGCAAGACCGAAGGTTGCATACAAGGCACTACCTTCCGTTACAAACTGACGAGATTCGCCCATGTAATCATGGTTATACCCTGCAGGCAGTTTGGTTTGTGCAATATTTTCAAACCAGTCGATTGCGTCACCCATAGCAACACTAGGCGATGGTACTGCACCCACAGTCGCTGAGTTTAGCTGGTTGAAGTGTGGCAAAGAGCGAGGCTCAGCCACCACATCGATAGTAATCAGACTGCCTAATGGAACCGCTTTACCATCCACAGAGCGTACATAGTAGTTCTTCATCGATTCTGGGTTTAGACGCCATTTACGCTCAACTTGAGGGATCACCTCATACGAGCGGCCATTCAGGTCGATTCGGTTTACATAACCATCTGCCATCATGGTGCTGAGAGTGATGCCAATGTCTTGCATAGTCACACCGTAGGCACCCGCTTTGTCTTTATCGATCTTGATCTTCATCGTTGCTGAATCGTAGTTCAAATCCAGGTCGGAATAGACAAACATTGGGCTACTTGCAACATCGGTTAGAATATCGCTAGCGATAGTAAACAAGCTCTCGAAGCTATTTGGTGTTGTAATTACAAACTGAACAGGTAGACCTGAGCCTGCACCTGGAAGCTCTGGCATTTGGAATGCAGTGACAGACATACCAGGCACACTTGATACTAGGCCACCCACACGTTTCGTGATTTCAGATTGGCTTGCCTCTCGTTCACTCCAAGGCTTCAATGTTGCTAGGCCAAACGCTTGGTTTGAGTTTGGTACACCATTAAAGACCTGTGCGTATTCCACCTCCGGTTGATCTGAGAGTATTTGGTTTACGTCATCCATGGTATTTTGGATATAGTCCAAGTTCGCGTTTGATGGGGCGGTACCCATCAGCATGACCACACCTTTATCTTCAGATGGTGCTAGTTCGCTAGGAATAAACTTGAACAAGACCGGTAAGCTTGCAAATACAATGATTGCAAACGCAATAACAACCGGACGATGAGCCATTACCGCTTTCAACATGCCTTCGTAACGAGTGGTCATGCCATCAAGGATATGGTGAACTTTTTGCTCAAACTTGCTTGGCTTCTCGTTCGCCTTCAGCATCTTCGAACACATCATTGGTGATAGTGTCAAAGCGATGATGCCGGATACGAATACTGAACCTGCCAGTGTCAAAGCGAACTCTTTGAACAATGAACCGGTGATACCACCCATCAATGCGATCGGCGCGTACACTGCACCTAGCGTCAATGTCATCGCGATAACTGGAACCGCAATTTCACGCGTACCAATAATTGCAGCTCGGAATGGCGATTCCCCTTCTTTGATGTGACGGTCAACGTTTTCTAGTACAACGATCGCGTCATCCACCACCAGACCGATGGCAAGCACCATCGCCAGTAGCGTCATCAAGTTCCAAGAGAAACCCATTGCTTGCATCACCATTGCCACACCAATCAATGAAAGTGGAATGGTCACGATAGGAATGATTACCGCGCGGAATGAACCTAGGAACAGTGTGATAACCACAAGTACGATGACCGCTGCTTCAAGAATCGTTTTGACTACCTCGTGAATTGACTCGTTGATCGCAATCGTAGAGTCGTACATCACGTTCATTTTGATGTTACTTGGTAGGTTGCGCTCAAGCTGAGGCAACAGTTCAAGTACGTCTGCTGCAATGTTGATTGGGTTAGCACTTGGCGCTGCGTTGATCGCCGCAACCACAGCTTCTTGACCGTTTGCACTTGCGCGATAAACGTCGTGACTCTTCTCTAGCGTTACTTTAGCGATATCACCTAGGCGGATGACATCCCCTTCACCAGTTTTCACGACCAATGCTTCAAGTTCAGCAACGTTTGATACCTGAGTATCTGCGCTACCGTTATAAAGCACGAACTCACCCGTCGCTTGACCGGTTGCAGATTGGTAGTTGTTGGCGTTAAGAACGCTCATCACATCGGTTGCGGTCAACTTCAAAGCGCCCATTTTGGCAGGATCTAACCATACGCGCAGTGCGTACTTCATACCACCATACAGGTCAACTTTGGACACACCGTTTACGGTGAACAACTGCGGGTTGATTACACGCTCAAGGTAGTCAGTGATCTGGCTTGAAGATAACTCGTCACTCGTAAAGCCGATGTACAGTACCGCCGTTGTCGAACCTGTCGACATGGTTACGGTTGGGTCTTCGGCTTCTTTTGGTAGCTGTGAACGTACCGAGTTGGTTTTCGCCAGAATGTCAGACAACGCCGCATTTGGATCAGTATTCAACTTCATGTTTACAGTAATGGTCGATTTACCCAATACCGATTGCGAAGTCATGTAATCAATATTATCGGCTTGCGCTACCGCTTGCTCCAATGGCTGAGTAATAAAGCCTTGGATCAAGTTGGCACTTGCACCGTAGTAACTGGTGGTCACGGTGACCACCGTATTCGTCATTTCAGGGTATTCACGAACCTGCATTTTGAACACCGCTTGCAAACCAAGCAATGCAATCAAAAAGCTGATCGATACCGCTAAAACTGGACGTTTTATAAAAACATCTGTAAAGCGCATGATGCCTCCAACTTAAAGCATTGGTGTTTCAGCAGGTGGGGTAGTTGCATCGCTTTCGACAATGCTTACTTTCGCATGGTTACTCAAACGGACTTGACCCGACGTCACCACTATATCACCTGGCTTCACGCCTTCTAGAATGTGTGCGATATCTTTAGAGCGTTCGCCAACTTTTACCACATGCTGCTTAACGCGTTTTTCGCCATCTTCTTCTGTTACGATGTAAACATTGTCGCCATACAGCGTAAATGTGATCGCGGTTTGAGGTAGAGTGACCTGATTTTCTAATTTAGGCAGAATGATGTTTGCACGCGCGAACATACCACTACGTAGTTTGCCGTCACTGTTAGGGATATCCGCTTGAACCTGAATCAAGCCACTTTGTACGTTTACAGCTGGTTCAATCGCAGAAATAGACCCTTTGAAAGGTTGGTCTGGATAAGCGTCAACAAAGATATCCACTTCTTGATCGATATTGATACGTGAAATATCGGTTTGTGGCACGGTGAAGCGCAAGCGCATCACGCTGGTATCTTCAAGGCGAACAATATCGGTGCCCGCCTGTAGGTACTGACCGAGGTACACGTTACGAATACCTACCACACCATCAAATGGCGCTTTGATTTCGCGTCGGTCGATGGTTGCTTTCAGGCTTTCAATATCCGCTTTTAAGGAGAAGTAGTTTGCTTCTGCTTCGTCATACGCTTCTTTAGAAATAGAGCCTTTTTTGAATAGGCCTTGGTAGCGTTTGTATTTCGCTTCTGCCGCTGGCAACTTAGCTTGCGAGCTCTTCAAATTTGCTTTTTCGACTTCAGAATCAAGCAACACTAATGGCTGACCCGATTTAACTTGAGTACCGGAATCAAACGCGATTTTATCGATAACACCGCTCGTTTCGTTCGCTACCGTCACGCCTTGGTTTGGCTCGATAAAACCAATTGCCTCGATGACTGGTACCCAATCCACCGCTTGCACTTCTGTCACGGTTACTGGGAACTCAGGTTCAGGACGGTTTGCCATGTATTCAGCGATCTTTTGTTGCTTAAATAAATTGAAACCTATCACGCTGCCGAACAAGAGAACGGCGATAAGTAACATAAAGAAAGTCCACTTTTTCATTCTATTAAGAACTCCAAGTTAGTGTTTAATAATTGCATCCCAACTGGCTTCAATAGCGGCCTCTAATGCCGTCTTATCCAGTTGATAAAATCCCAAAGCGTGTTTCCGAGCAAGTGCAACACTTGCCTCAAAACTTAATCCAGAAAGTACTTCGTTATCGAGAAGCTTGAATACTCCCTCGTCTTTACCCTGATTAAAAAGAAGATCTACTTGGGCAAACATTTGTCTCTCAAGTTCCCGAGCTTTGCTACTATTTGAACAGGGTAAAGATTCATATTGGACTCGGTTGCTGATCGCACTTAAGTTCGAGCTCGCTAGATTCCAAATATTGAGCCACATGGTTCGATAACGCTGTTTTAAAGGCATCTCTTCACTAACACCTAGTTGCACCGCAGTAGCAACACGCTTAGCAACGTTAAGGCGTAGTTCCTCTAAAAGATGTTCTTTATCTGAGAAATAACGGTAAATCGTCCCTGCTGCGACACCTGCCTCATTGGCGAGCTTTTGCATGGAAAGCCCTTGAAAGCCAGATTCAGCAATGAGTTGTTCAGCAGCGACTAAGATTTGTTCTCGTTTATCTACAGCAGGGTTATCCTTCATAATGTCACCCTTTAGTGAATGAACGTTCATTCATTATAGCTTAAATACCCGCCATTTATGCAACAGAATATTGCACTTAATTGGTGTGAAAATTACAAGAAATCAGCATAGCTTTCACGAGGCCACCCCTTTATCATAGGCGCCACATTCATCACCCGCAGAGAATTTCTATGAAGCTGAACCCTAGTCAAGATGAAGCCGTGAAATACGTGTCTGGTCCATGCCTAGTGCTAGCTGGTGCTGGCTCGGGCAAAACTCGTGTTATTACCAATAAAATCGCTTATCTGGTTCAGCAATGTGGTTACAAAGCGCGTAACATTGCGGCGGTGACGTTTACCAACAAAGCAGCACGTGAAATGAAGGAGCGTGTAGGTCAAACGTTAGGGAAAGGTGAGTCTAAAGGTTTGATGGTATCAACATTCCACACTTTAGGATTGAACATCATCAAGCGTGAGTACAAGCATTTAGGGTTGAAAGCGGGCTTCTCACTGTTTGATGACCAAGACCAGCTAGCGCTGCTCAAAGAACTTACCGAAAAGCAGCTTGATGGTGATAAAGATCTGCTACGTCAGCTTCTGAGTTGTATTTCCAACTGGAAAAACGACATGTTGACGCCAGAGCAAGCCAAAGCGCGTGCGCAAGGTGAACAGCAACAATTGTTTGCGTTCTGTTTTGATATGTACCAAAAGCAAATGAAAGCCTATAACGCGCTCGATTTTGATGACCTAATTTTGATGCCCGTTTTACTCTTACGTAATCATGAAGATGTTCGTCAGCGTTGGCAGAATCGTATCCGTTACCTACTGGTTGACGAGTATCAAGATACCAACACGAGTCAGTATGAGCTGGTCAAATTAATTGTCGGAGAACGTGGGCGATTGACTGTTGTAGGGGATGACGATCAGTCTATTTATTCATGGCGTGGTGCGAAACCTCAGAACCTCGTGTTGCTGGGTGAAGATTATCCGAATTTGCGTTTGATTAAGCTAGAGCAAAACTACCGTTCAACGAGTCGAATCCTGCGTGCGGCCAACATTTTGATAGCTAACAACCCTCACGTCTATGAGAAGTCCTTGTTCTCTGAAATTCCTGACGGTGAAAAACTCAAAGTGTTGTTGGCTAAAAATGAAGAGCACGAAGCGGAGCGAGTAACGGGTGAACTAATTGCGCATAAGTTCCTAAACCGTACCGAATATAAAGATTATGCGATTCTATATCGTGGTAACCACCAATCACGTTTGATTGAAAAGTCTCTGATGCAAAACCGCGTACCGTATAAAATTTCTGGCGGCACCTCGTTTTTTGCGCGCGCAGAGATTAAAGACATCATGGCGTATTTGCGCGTTTTGGTTAATCCGGATGACGACAATGCATTTTTGCGCATTGTGAATACTCCACGACGTGAAATTGGCCCAGTAACGTTAGAGAAGTTAGGCAGTTATGCCAATATGCGAGGGAAGAGCCTGTTTGAATCGAGCTTTGAAATGGGGCTCGAACAGCACCTAACGGGACGTGGTCTAGAAAACTTGCGTCGTTTCACCCAATGGCTAGTGGCGATTGCTGATCAAGCTGAGCGTGGTGATACCGTCGAAGCGGTTCGTTCGCTAGTTCGTGATATCCATTATGAAGATTGGCTATACGAAACTTCAGCAAGTCCAAAAGCCGCTGAAATGCGAATGAAGAACGTTTCTGACCTTTATTCATGGATAGTGGCGGACCTAGAGGGTGACAACTACGATCAAGAAGAGAAAACGTTAAAAGAAGTCGTTCAACGTTTGACCTTGCGTGACATGATGGAGCGCGGTGAAGAAGATGAAGACAGTGATGCAGTACAACTGATGACCTTGCACGCCTCAAAAGGCCTTGAGTTCCCATATGTATACTTAATTGGGTCCGAAGAAGGTATTTTACCGCACCAAACCAGTATTGATGAAGATAACGTGGAAGAAGAACGTCGCCTGATGTACGTTGGTATTACTCGCGCGCAACGTGAACTGACTTTCACTATGTGCAAAGAGCGTCGACAGTTCGGCGAGTTGATCAAACCGACTCAAAGCCGCTTTTTGGATGAGTTACCATTTGATGACGTTGAATGGGAAGTAAACAAAAAGCCAGTATCAGCGGAAGAACGTATGGCGAAAGGTCAAGCACACATTGCCAATATTCGAGCAATGTTTAAGAAGTAAAGTAACCTTGTTCTCACTGATTAAAAACAAAAAGGCTTGCCAACTGGCAAGCCTTTTTCGTTGATGTCTTTACTTATAGACCTTCAATCATGTGGTCAATTGCTGCGATGATTTCATCGTCAGAACAGTCCATACAGGTTCCTTTGGCTGGCATCGCATTGAAGCCTTCTAATGCGTGCTTCACTAACGTATCTTTGCCTTGTGCAATACGCGGTGCCCAATCATCGGCATTACCTGTTTTAGGTGCGCCGTTTACACCAGATGCGTGACAAGCAATACAAAAAGTACCATAAACTGTGGCGCCATCACGTGGACCGGTTGGTTCTTCTTTCACTGGCTCAGAACCTGCTAGATAAACATCACCGACAGGTTGGATGCGTTCTGCGATCGCATCGTATTCAGTTTGGCTGATGTCAGAAGCTAAAGCTGCCGTAGAAAACGTTAAGGCAGCGAACAAAACGCTAATCATTTGTCGAGACATATCCATTAAACCCACTTCACATTCCCGAGGTAAGTGACTTACCTATTTATATAGTTAGAGTATTAATGCCGAGCAGAGAAATCATTAAATTCCACTGAATGGCATAGAATGATTAGACAACTTGGTTGCAGCTGTTAAATCAATGTAAATAATGGGTGATTATATCCCGATAACTTGTTGCAATAAACAACAAGTTATCCATGACAGGGCGTGAATCACATCAAAAATCCACTTTAACGGAAGATAACTGTCGAAAAAGAGACCAAACGATAAAAAAAGTAAAAAAAGTACTAGACGGCATAGTGTGATATCCGTATTATTCCACTCCGCCGATAGGGCATGCGCCCGTAGCTCAGTTGGATAGAGCGTTGGCCTCCGGAGCCAAAGGTCGAAGGTTCGAATCCTTTCGGGCGTACCATTGCCTCGGAGGATACATCGGTAAAAATCAGTGGTGGCTATAGCTCAGTTGGTAGAGCCCCGGATTGTGATTCCGGTTGTCGCGAGTTCAAGTCTCGTTAGCCACCCCATTCTTTCTTTTTTAGATTGAATGCGGTAGCATTGCTCCCAATCTTGATTCAATCAAGATAAAACAT
The DNA here is from genome assembly GCF_033344235.1 of Vibrio sp. Vb1554. Lineage (NCBI taxonomy): Bacteria > Pseudomonadati > Pseudomonadota > Gammaproteobacteria > Vibrionales > Vibrionaceae > Vibrio > Vibrio sp. Vb1554. The sequence goes on from NZ_JAWPOJ010000006.1 coordinate 11,487, forward strand.
CGTCGGTGAATAGCGCAGCTTGGTAGCGCATCTGGTTTGGGACCAGAGGGTCGGGGGTTCGAATCCCTCTTCACCGACCACTATTTAGTTTATGGCTCTAATAGAGCGGTAAACAGCAAAAATTGATGGTGGCTATAGCTCAGTTGGTAGAGCCCTGGATTGTGATTCCGGTGGTCGCGAGTTCGAATCTCGTTAGCCACCCCATTAATTAAGGTGACTTCTTAGTTGAAGTGTCCTGTCTGATTTGAGAAAATCAGCAAATACAGTTCGGTGAATAGCGCAGCTTGGTAGCGCATCTGGTTTGGGACCAGAGGGTCGGGGGTTCGAATCCCTCTTCACCGACCACTATTTAAAGCCTCAGTCGAAAGACTGGGGCTTTTTTGCATCTCTCCTGAAAAGAATCGGCATTCCATTTCAATTTTCCCCAAAAGTGTACAGCTCTAGGGGCTTTTGACCACCTATGATCCAAATGCTTTTCGAGCTGACAAAATAAACCCCAGAGCAGTGTCTGGGGTTTTGTAGTTTTCTAATCCGCTGCTTTTATTGGGCGAGTGTTTTAAGGATTTCTTTCAGTTCTACCGTTTCTTGGATTTCAAAACTTGGCGTTATATCCGTTGAGTTACTTGCGCCTGTCGCATTCACCCACACACTCAAAATACCCATATTGTTAGCGCCAGCAATGTCAGCAGGTAAAGAGTCGCCCACGTGTAGAGCCTCTTCTGGTTTTACTTCGACCAAGTCGAGCGCTTTTTGGAAAATACTTGTAGCAGGTTTCTCTTCTGGCTCTTCTCCTCCCACAATAATATGGTCCACCCAGTTGCTCATTTGTGTCGCGTTTAATTTAGGGTGTTGAGAAAAAATCGGACCGTTAGTGATCACGACGAGTTTGTAATGTTGACGAAGGTCGCTGAGCATTTCTTTTACACCAGGGAAGAAGGTGAACGCGCCCATACGTGCAGAGTCAAAGTAGTCTTGAGCTTGTTGAGCCTCTTTTGCAGTGATGCTGACGCCTTGCTCCGCCAAGATGTTTTGGATCAGGCCACAACGGAAGGCATTTTCATCGGGTAGCAGAGCCACAAGGTGAGGGAACTCAGCATTCAGCTTTTTGTATACACCCTGTAAGTAGCGCTGCAAAAACGCTTTTGGCTCAGTCACTTGTGGGTAGGTTTTATGAATCCAAGTTGTAAACGCTTGTCCTGCAACTTTATCGGCTTGTGACGTTGCACATAAAGTCTCGTCCATATCAAAAAAAATCGCTTTAAGCACAGGAGCTCCTTTTATTTACGGCTTGGCTTTGACACTGTTCATCTATTATCCCACTCTCAATTGTGTCGTAAAGGGTTAAAATCGGCGAGTTTTCTTATGACGTACGAATGAGGATAGCGGTACTTTCCTTTGCTTAGTCAATAAACCGCTTAAGTGGCGCATAATCTGCGTTGGAGCAGGATTTGTGTGGTTTTGCTGTTTTGTTCACGTTTTGACCGATCCTTTCTCTTCCTAAGTTTGGCTTTTTGTATTTGCCGACTATTTTATTAATAGTTTTTTATGTTGAAAAAACACTTTTTTCATATGATATTGTTTGTTAAATGTTAACAAATGCACATGAATAATATGGTTAATGATCTTGTTTAGCTCATGTTTACTTTTAGAGCATTTTTCTAGTTTTATTGGTGCATGACGCACAAAAATAGTGTGATATGAAAATGGTTAAATACTTGTTAATGCATTTTTATTCGCTAATTGTGCGTTTATTTAATGTTTTTTCGGCGGAATATACTTTAATTGTTGCTTTTTTGTGTGATTTTTGCCAAATTATTTCCGCATTAAGATTTCAGAGTATTATTCTGAATTTGAACGGATTCATTCAGGTGATGAATGGTGCCTTTGGCATGATTCGATACCACAGACAAGGCAGTAGAGGTCTGAAATGTCACTATTAGAAGTGAAAAACCTTCGTATTGAATACCCATCCCGACACGGCGTTCACGCTGCCGTGAAGTCACTTTCTTTTCATATTGAACGTGGTGAAATCGTGGGTGTTGTTGGCGAATCAGGTGCGGGTAAATCCACCGTTGGTAACGCTGTTATCGATTTGCTTAGTCCCCCAGGTCGCGTTGCTAGCGGTGATGTATTCTTGGATGGAGAAAAAATTTCTGGCCTATCACCAGAAGCGATGCGTAAGGTTCGCGGCTCGAAAATAGGTTTTATTTTCCAAGATCCGATGACCTCGCTCAATCCACTTTTTACTGTTGAGCAACAGCTGAAAGAGACGATCCACGCCAACATGAAGGTCTCTGATGAAGAGGCGTATCAGCGCGCGCTTTCTCTTATGCAGCAGGTTGGTATTCCTCAACCAGAAAACCGCTTAAAGCAGTACCCGCACCAATTCTCTGGTGGTATGCGTCAGCGTGTTGTCATTGCCATTGCTTTGGCTGGTGAGCCTGATCTCATCATTGCGGACGAACCAACTACGGCGTTAGACGTTTCTATCCAAGACCAAATCCTCAACTTGATCCGCGAGCTGTGTATCAAGAACAATGTCGGCTGTATGTTGGTTACTCACGATATGGGGGTAGTCTCCAACGTCACCGATCGCGTGGCGGTAATGTATCGTGGTGACTTGGTGGAGTTTGGACCAACAGCCAAAGTATTGGGCGATCCTGATCACTCTTACACTCGCAGTCTAATTTCAGCGGTACCACGTTCAGACAGAAAGTTAGATCGTTTCCCGTTAGTAAGCTATATCGAAGAAGCGGCGGAAATGGAGCCACTCGATATCAAGAACCACTGGTTAGGACAAAGCCAAGATGAGCGTGAGTACACTGGCCCGCTTTTGGACGTGAAGAACGTCAATCTTCGCTTTGTGACCAAAGACTCTTTGTTCGAGAGCCGCCGAGAATACGTGCAAGCATCTAATAATGTGAGCTTTGAAGTGCACGAAGGCGAAACCTTTGGTTTGGTGGGCGAGTCTGGTTCAGGTAAATCGACCATTGCACGTGTGATTGCTGGTTTATACCAACCTAACTCTGGTCAGGTGAAATTCGAGGGCATTGACCTGACCGCTTTAACCTCTGAGAAAGAGCGCCGCCCGATGCGTCGTCAAATGCAGATGGTGTTCCAAAACCCATATACTTCAATGAACCCTCGTATGAAGGTATTCGATATTATTGCTGAGCCAATCCGTTTCCATAAATTGACGAAAAACGAGTCGGAAACTCGCCAAATCGTGAATGACCTATTGGATCATGTTGGTTTGGGTCGAATGGCTGGGCTTAAGTACCCTCATGAATTCTCCGGTGGTCAGCGTCAGCGTATTTCTATTGCGCGTGCGTTGGCGACTCGTCCTCGACTTTTGATTTGTGATGAACCGACCTCAGCACTGGACGTATCGGTACAGGCACAAATTCTAAACTTGCTGAAAGATCTGCAAAGTGAGCTGAACTTGACTATGTTGTTTATCAGCCACGATTTACCTGTTATTCGTCAGATGTGTGACCGAGTAGGTGTGATGCAAATGGGTACACTTTTAGAAGTGGCACCAACAGAACAGTTATTCACGGCACCTCAACACGAATACAGCAAAAAATTGATTTCTCTGATGCCGGAGTTTACAGGCTTGCGAGAAGAGATCGAAACGGCATAAACCAAGCAATTCGCTTGGCTAACCTTTAGTCATAACAAAGACGCAAACACAACAACAAGGGATCCGTATCCCCGCATGAAGGAGTTATGCAAATGAAAACCATGAAAAGCAAATTAGCAGTGGCGCTAATGGCTGCGGGCCTAAGCTTTAACGCAATGGCAGCAGATATCAAAGTTGGCTATGCAGCTGACCCAGTATCGCTTGACCCACATGAGCAGCTATCAGGTGGCACACTGCAAATGTCACACATGGTATTTGATCCGTTGGTTCGCTTTACTCAAAAAATGGATTTCGAGCCTCGCCTAGCAGAAAGCTGGGAACGTATTAACGATACGACTGTTCGTTTCAAACTGCGTGAAGGTGTGAAATTCCATTCTGGCAATACTCTAACGGCTGACGACGTCGTGTGGACGTTCCAGCGTTTACAAAGCTCTCCTGACTTTAAAAACATCTTCGACCCGTACGAAAAAATCGTCAAAGTTGACGACAACACGTTCGATCTTGTAACTAAAGGTCCTTACCCACTAGTGCTGCAAACCGCAACGTACATTTTCCCAATGGACAGCAAGTTCTACACGGGCAAAACTGCGGACGGCAAAGACAAGTCTGAGCTAGTGAAGCACGGTAACTCATTTGCATCGACTAACGTATCTGGCACGGGTCCATTCATTGTGACTTCACGTGAGCAGGGCGTAAAAGTGGAATTTGAACGCTTTAAAGATTACTGGGACAAAGAGTCGAAAGGTAACGTTGATAAGCTAACGCTTGTGCCAATTAAAGAAGACGCAACTCGTGTAGCAGCGCTGCTTTCTGGCGGTGTTGACATGATTCACCCTGTAGCGCCAAACGACCACAAACGCGTTGAAGATGCTGACGGCATCGACCTAGTTACGCTACCTGGTACTCGTATCATCACGTTCCAACTAAACCAAAACAGCAACGAAGCATTGAAAGACGTTCGCGTTCGCCAAGCGATTGTTCACGCAATCAATAACGAAGGTATCGTGAAGAAAATCATGAAAGGCTTCGCAACGGCCGCTGGTCAGCAAAGCCCGGCAGGTTACGTGGGTCACGATGACAAACTGGTTCCTCGCTACGATCTGAAGAAAGCGAAAGAGCTGATGAAAGAAGCGGGTTACGAAAATGGCCTGACGCTAACGATGATCGCACCAAACAACCGTTACGTGAATGATGCGAAAGTAGCACAAGCGGCGGCGGCAATGTTGTCTAAGATCGGTATCAAGGTTGATCTGAAGACCATGCCAAAAGCGCAGTACTGGCCTGAGTTCGACAAGTGTGCGGCAGACATGCTAATGATCGGTTGGCACTCAGATACAGAAGACTCAGCGAACTTCAACGAGTTCCTAACGATGACTCGTAACGAAGAAACCGGTCGTGGTCAGTACAACTGTGGTTACTACTCAAACCCAGAAATGGACAAAGTGGTTGAAGCTGCGAACGTAGAGACGGATCCTGCGAAACGTGCAGAAATGCTGAAGGGCGTAGAAGCGACACTATACAACGACGCAGCATTCGTACCGCTACACTGGCAAAGTGAAGCATGGGGCGCGAAGTCTAACGTGAAAGCGGCAGATATCGTTAACCCAATGGTAATGCCTTACTTCGGTGACCTAGTGGTTGAATAATCACGGTTAGTCTACTTTGAGGAGGGATGGATTTCCCTCCTCAACTTAAAGCACTCGACTCAATTTTGTTTCAGTCGGATTGAGTTGGTTATTTAGACTGAATTTTCTCTCTAATTTAGAGATCTATGGATAGTTAAGGGGCAAGGAATGTTTTCGTTTCTGGTCAAGCGCCTGTTTCAGGCACTGATAGTGATGTTTGTGATCAGTTTGGTGGCGTTTGCCATTCAGGACAACCTGGGTGATCCGCTGCGTGAGCTTGTAGGTCAGTCGGTTTCGGAATCGGAGCGTCAAGCGCTACGCGACGACTTGGGCCTGAACGATCCCTTTATCACAAAGTACACGCGCTTTGTGGGTAATGCACTGCAAGGTGATTTGGGTACCTCATATTTTTTCAAGCGACCTGCGGTTGAGGTGATTCTCGACAAGCTGGTGGCTACATTAGAGCTCGTGTTTGGCGCGACGCTTATCATCATTGTTTTCTCTATTCCGCTTGGGGTGTACTCTGCGATTCATCCTAAGAGTGTTTTTACCAAATTTGTGATGGCGATGAGCAGTGTCGGTATCTCGATTCCGGTGTTCTTAACCGCAATCATGCTGATGTATGTCTTTTCAATAGAACTCGGTTGGTTGCCTTCCTATGGGCGAGGTGAAACCGCTAACGTACTCGGTTGGGAATCTGGCTTCTTTACCATTGATGGTATCAAGCACCTCATCCTACCTTGTATTGCGCTAGCGTCTATCATGCTGCCGTTGTTCATCCGTTTGGTACGTTCAGAAATGCTGGAAGTTCTGAGTTCGGAATACATTAAGTTCGCCAAAGCAAAAGGTTTGAACTTACAAAAGATTTATTACCAACATGCACTTAAGAACACCATGCTACCAGTATTGACGGTAGGTGGCGTGCAGATTGGTACCATGGTGGCCTACACCATTCTTACTGAAACCGTCTTCCAATGGCCGGGCACTGGCTTCCTTTTCCTAGAGGCAATCAACCGTGTAGATACACCGCTGATCACTGCCTACGTTATCTTTGTTGGTCTGATCTTCGTGGTAACCAATACCATCGTTGACTTGCTGTACGGCATCATCAACCCAACTGTGAACCTAACTGGAAAAGGAGCTTAATCATGAGCCAATCAAATTTAACACCAGCTCCTGCTCCATCAGCGTGGCAGCGTTTCAAAGAGTCAGATTTTCTGTATTACTTCAAACGCGACAAAGTGGCGATGGCGAGTTTTACCGTCTTTATGATGTTCTTAGTATTGGCATTGGCTGCACCGATTCTTGCGCCAACAGACCCGTACGATCTGACGTCTATCGACATCATGGATTCTGAGTTGCCACCTTCGTGGATGGAAGATGGCGATGAGCGCTTTGTGTTGGGTACTGACGAGCAAGGTCGCGATATTTTATCGACCATTCTTTACGGCTCTCGTCTGTCTCTAACCATCGGCTTCCTGGCTGTTGGCCTTCAGTTGGTACTGGGTATCATCATTGGTTTGTCGGCGGGTTATTTCGGTGGCCGTATCGATAGCTTCTTGATGCGTTTTGCAGACGTACAGTTGTCGTTCTCGACCATGATGGTCGCGATCATCGTGTCAGCTATCTTCAAAGCCAGCTTTGGCAGTGATTTTTACAGCCAATATGCGGTGGTCATGCTGGTGGTGATCATCGGTGTGGCAGAATGGCCGCAATACGCACGGACCATTCGCGCCTCGGTATTGGCAGAGAAGAAGAAAGAATACGTAGAAGCGGCACGAGTGATGGGCTTTAAAGCGCCACGCATCATGTTCCGTCACATCCTGCCGAACTGTCTATCACCAATCTTGGTTATCTCGACGGTACAGGTAGCGAATGCGATCATGTCGGAAGCGGCACTGTCATTCCTAGGTTTGGGTCTTCCTGTTGATCAGCCGTCACTAGGTGCGCTGATCAGCATCGGCTTTAACTACATCTTCTCAGGTGCGTGGTGGATTACTGCCTTCCCAGGCATCGTGTTGGTTACACTGGTTCTGGTTATCAACTTATTGGGTGACTGGTTACGAGATGTATTCAACCCGAAACTGTACAAAGGTTAAGAATTTTCCCGCCAAGCGTTGTAAATTCGCTTAATTCCTTCCTAAACTGAGAGCCGGATGCAAATTCCGGCTCTTTTTTTGCTAGTTATTCTTTGTTCACATTTTTTTGGCGCTTTGCCGCCATAATGACCTTACCCACTAATTTAGAGTGAAGTGTATGGAAATGAAGAAGGCACAACACCCATCTCGTATCTTCCAAGCAAGCCTAGCTTTCGGCTTGTTGCTGGTATGCGCCCAGTTTTCTAGCCCAGTATCGGCGGAGGAGTTCCTTTGCCAAGCCACTCAAGCCAGCGAGAAAGAATTACCGATGCTTGAGAAAACGTGCCCAATTGGTAACGGAGTATGGGGAAAGAAAGTGCCGCAGGGGGGCAACTACCTTTACTGGATTCAATGCGGATTGCTACCCAAGCCTATGTCTCTCGCGAAAGCTAAGCCTCTCTATAGTAAAATCACGACTGACGTATGGATGAAGCCTGAATCCAAAGGCTATCGCTGTTTGATTGGACCTTACAAGGCATTGTCTGATGCGAGGGATGACTTACGAGGAGTCAAAACCTTGTCGAACTACAAAGAGGCGTTCATCCGAGTGGTTGGGAAAGGGACGAAACAACCAGTAACACCACCTACACCTAAATCTACTGTATCGTCGAAATCAGCCGCATCTTCGGTTAAGCCAACACCGACGGTGACCCCGAAACCCGCGCCAGTTCCTGCTGTGCGAGCTGATACCGACGCCTTTAAAGCGCGGGCAGAGAAGCCAGATACCAAGGCAAAAAGTTCACGTGATAGCTCTTCGTCTACGCCTGTTGCTAAGACCAAAGCGAAGCCAATTGTCACTGGAAATGATGACATTGAAGTTCGGTTGAGAACTTCAGTACAGGGCAAAACGTACGTGGTCCCATATTTACTCGATCACCATAATCAGTTTTACATGGAACATGGTAAGCCGTGGAACCGCCTCAACTACGAAAACTCGCACAAAGTATGTCAGCAACTGGGTATGAACTTAGCTAACCCTGCAGAGTTTAAAGCGCTGAGGGCGTCTGGGGTGATGGAAAAAAATCAATGGCCACTGCAACTGCCGTATTGGGGCAAAGATAAGAAAGGTTTGTTCGCCGATCGTGAGCCCAATCAGCTCACCGGAACCTCATTATTGAACGTGGTGTGCGTGAAATAACGACTCAGATATTGCGGTCAAAATATAGAAGAAAGCCCCGAGTTCGGGGCTTTTTGCGGTCTCAAATATTATCGCTATTTGAGTGGCGTTTCTTTGTGACAGTTAGAGCAGATATACACTTCTTTGATGCCGACCAATCGTTCCCAAAATGTTCTGCGTCTTCTACGCAAATGCACGCTATCACAGCAAGGGTTAACGATGGTTGCTTTAGTCATCATCACCAGGCTCCAAAATCGGTAGTGAACTCGCGATGCTTGTCATGGCTTCTTTGCTGTTAGAGTACAGACCATATTCCGGTGCGGATTCATGACCGTTTTGTTCTTTACTCCAACGAATACCAATATAAAAGTCACCAAAATCGCGGTTGATGTAACGATGACGAGTTTTGTAATCTGACTCTGAGCCTGTTTCTTCTAGAATCAGCAGTTCACGGTCTTCATCATTCTGGATTTCCCAATTACCTGGAGTTTGGAATCCTGTTGGCATGAACGAAGTGTAGTTGTAAGTATCAGTGTCGTATTCGTACGCACCTGACGAGTATTTCAGGACTGTGTCGTCGCCTGTGCCATTACTTTCTACCATCAAGTCATGCTCTACCGTGCCTTGTTTGATGTGTTCTGCAACCGAAAGTGATTCTGCGAATGGGGTATTGCTTGAGTCCATCCAGAACAGCTCATCATCTGAGATTTTAACGATCATTTGAGTGCCGTTATGCTCGGTTTTGTGCTGGTACAACATTTCATACTCGTCGCCGTAGCTGTTGTATAGCTTGCCGTCTTTCAACTCAACGTCGTTACAGTCTTTATTGTTGTATTCTGTGTAACCAGTTTGTTGGTCCAGATCGGCAAGAATGGCGTAAGCATCGTGTTCCCATGTGTCTTTTAGGAAGTCACTGATGTTCGCTTTGTACTCTTGATTCATCTCATCGTGGTTTGAACCCCAGCAGAATAGTAGGCCTTCAGAATCTTGCATCAACATGGCGTAGCCAATTTCACCATCTTTCTGTGCAAAGCTACCCATTTTCCATTCTTGACCGTTGAAGTGCTCGTGAGTGAAGCCCAAAGTCGGTACTACTGGTGGTGGCGTGACGCCTTCGATAACCGTTGGCATGCTGAGCGCAATTTGTACCGCGGTATGGCCATCTGTTGCGCTAATCGCAAGTACTGCTCCAGCTTCACCTGCTTTTGTTGGTGTGCCTTTAATGGTGATAATTGCATTACCATCCTCAGATACTGTTAGACCTTCAATGTCTACATAGTCCGCTGAGTAGTCGGTAATTTGACCGTCTTTATCTTGGAACAAACCAGAAATATCGAGTGTTTGTTCAAACACTTCACCTTGTTGTAGGTACCAACCATCAACGATGGACTGCAGACGCGCTTGTTCTGTTTCTACAACCATTGGTGGTAAGTTTGCCGATTCGATTTCGAACTGAAATACGGTGCTTACCGTACCCAAAACCTTACCTGACGAATCAATGTCTTGCGCCGTTAGAACAATCTCAAAATCACCAGCTTTCTCTACGATTGCTGTTGGATGTAGAACAATCAGGTTGCCAGTTTGCACAACTTCAATGCCTGTGCCTGCAAAGTTGTGCGTCAGTTTGGTTGTCACAAGGTTTTGGTCTTTGTCTGCAAATAGACCTTCAATGTCTAGCTCTAAGCCATCAAAGTCCACGCCTTGTACGATTTTTGGTAGTTTTTCTAGCTTATCTTTAGCTGCCTTTTCGACGATTTTGTTTACGGTTAGCTTGTTATTAACTGCCGTTTCAGGTGCTAAGGTGTCGCTGTGTGGGGTCGCGTCAGTGATGATTGGACGTAGATTTGGGTCATTGATGTTTTCGCCAGATGTAACAAGACGTTCCACTTCTTGGTTTGCCGCTTGAGCAAACTCCGTGGCTTTTTTCTCGTAATTCGTTGGGTTTTGTGCTTTCGAGTCGGTCAGAATCTGAGCGGTTTTATGTAGTTCGGCGTTTTTTGTCGCACCTTCAACAAAATCACTGTACAGATCAATTGGTGCTTCTTCTGAGCCTCCTAGCGCTTGGTTTACTTTCGCTTTCGCGTCTTCTTCACTAATGGCTGGATCCTTTGCCATTTCAATCGCCACAAGATCCGTGATAGGTGAAATCACGTTTGATGATGTTGGTGCACGGAATACGATTTCGTGCGCCATAGCTTGGCCTGGATGATCCATATCTACCGTGTATTTGCCAGCGTACTCTTTCGCATCCAAGGCGATGAGCTGTTTCTGCTTTGAACCGTTTGGTGTGATGGTCTGTAGCGCTAGAGTGCTTTCTGGTTTTGCATCCAATTTCAGTTGACCTTTCTCATCGGTCAGACCAAGGAATGTTTCTTGAGTGTCCCATTGGCCGTTGTTGTTCGTATCTTCAAAAACAACGGCATGCTTGAAGTAGCCGTCAAAACCTGTGATCACAACGCCGTCGTTAGCACTGTTTGAACCACCATCTGAACCGCCACAGCCTGTAAGAGCGATAGCCACTGACGCTGCTAGTAAACTCACCTTATTCATTATTTATTTGTCCTTGTTTCGTTTCCGAATGAGAAAGTCGCTTTTTTTATTCTTTTTTTCTTTATATCTCACTAGTGAGATATAAGAGAGTGGTGTCTTTTTAATGACTATTGAGCTTAGGTTCAAGACACGAAAATCCGCACAAAACCCGTAAAATTTATTTCTATTTTTTGTCTATGATGGAAAATTTATAATTTGATCACGGTTCCAGTTTTATTTTGGAAATGATTGTTTTGTTAAAATAACCACCTGTAAAAAAGGTTTATTGGGTGTCGCTAAGGACAGGGGCGTGATAAATCATGTTGATCTTAAATTCCTCAACGCGATCAGCGAGCTCAGGTTTTGGACGTAAAATGTAGCTATACACCTCGCCATCAAGTAGCTCGTCGTAAGGGGAATAGTTAAGATCAAACGATAACGATTGTTGTCCAGTAGCGGGGGTGCTGATGAACTCGTGGCAATCAATTTGGTAAGTCGGATCGTCTGGGTTAGGGTCTGATATGATGTCGATTTGATAGTCTCCTTGACCAGCAATGACATGGCTGTGATACCAAATGGCGACATCGCTACAATACAGGTTAGGACCATAAGTGTGTAAATTGAAATCGGATTCGATGCTTTCACCATGAGGACCAATGACTTGAGTACCATAGTGATAAATATAATTGCCAACTTCAGCAACCAGATACCCCCCACTTGGGAGAGGTAGCAAATAATCAAAAAAGGAGATTTGATGCAGATATCGTCCTGTCGGTGCATTGATGCGCTTTTCCATGGACTGCTTGTTCTTTTGCATGGTATAGCTTTCGAATTGTTTACCATCAAACACGGTGGTGAAGTAGTTCCGAGTATCTTCATGAACCTGAGATGGGTATTCTTTTTTGATGGTCCAAATTTGGCGTACACCTTGGACATAAACGATCAACGAGTCATCACTGATTTTGTACTTGCCCACTTTTTTCAAGTCTCCCTTTTCAGGACACTGGCGTTTGTTGTGTGAGGCGGCATAACTTACTTCGCCCCCCTCAAACTGAAAGGCCTCGCAATACACCACTTCATACGCGTACGCGATACCGGCAAGATTTTGTGTCGTCTCTAGGCGATAAACTACATCGCCAACTAACGGATGTTCTGTGTCATTTTGATCGGGTGTGATAACGGGTAACTCAAAGCGCGTTGTGACCCATGCATGATCGCTATTACCGTGATAATCATCGCGCGCTGCTACCGCCAAATATGTGGTGGTTTTTATTTCCTCAGGCGCTCCTTGTACCATCATTTGTCCTTGGTTGAGGACTCTTAACCCATTGGCGTTTTCAAGCCAAATCTGAGTGGTGAGGAGATCGCCATCTGGGTCTTCAAAAAGCTGGTTAAGGTTGAGCGAATAACTCACCGGAGAGTTTTGTTTCAGCTCCCAAGCATAAATAATGGTTTGTAGCTGCTGTTCCACAGTGAGGTTGATGATGGGTTTATTATTCTCTGATGGGTCCTCTTGTGGTCGGCTGTTCTTATCACCCAATGCTGACTCGTAAAACGTGTTGTCTTCTGTGGTATGAAATGGATTCGTAACAGGGCCAGGTTGTCCTAAAAGGGCGGAGTTAAATGCGTCATCTCCCGTCTTTTTAGGAGTGCGATCCAACGCAGAACCTGTCAACGCTTGCTTTACTTCAACTAAAGATGTGCGCTCATATTGACGATGTGCTTGCTGGGTTGACTTGTCGGCGTTGTCTGACGAGTCTTTCACAGATGCCAAATTGTGTTTGTTTGAAATGAAGTAAATACCGAACAAACCGACGCATACTGCGCCGATTATCCAAAGCTTTTTGTTCATGATTACGTGTGCGCCATTCGTGATTGTAGCCAACTGCGAGAGAATTTGAGGTCTTTCTCTATCAGGCTTGCGCTGCACTCGAGTAGCTCACTGATTTCTTGGTTTTTCATGCCCATTAAATACTTGAGTTTGAGTGCGCTCGATTGGCGTGGATAGCGGCTACTGAAACTATCCAGAGCTTTATCCATGATAATCAATTGCTCGAAACGATCTTCTTCATCTCTCATCAATGTAATGTGTTGACGCTTTTGTGCTTGGTGCGAGCGTGCGTTGTCGATCAAGATTTGACGCATCACTTTGGCGGCCATCAAAAAGAAATCGCGCTTTGTTTCAATTTCACTCATGTCGCAGTTGGACATTTTCAGGTAAGCATCATGAATTAATGCCGTGGTGCTGTTGACGCTGTCTGCCAGTACTTTGTTGTCGGTGCCGTACTTTTCTGCATTTCGTTCACGCTCGTGCTGGGCGATCTTACGCAACTGTAAATAAGCAAACTGATAGAGCTCGCTCTCAGCTCGTTTATCACCAGATTGCCATTGTTGAATGATTTGTGTCAGTGCTACTGCTGTTGCCATGGTTATACATCCTCGCTCACTTTGACAAATTCAGAAATGGTGTGGGTTTCAATGCGATCGGAACCGTCTTGGTTGCGCAGAACATTTTGTTGATAGCGATATAAAATGCCTTGCTCCCAAGTTGCACCAGCTGGCAAGTATTCCCAGGTGGTGTAATTGATTTCAGATGGGGTTGTTGACCAACGTACCATGACGTTCATTTGCGCGAGTTCGGCTTTGGGGGCGCTATTGTTGACCCACCACATGTCGGCAAATTCGCGGGTAACATCTTGGGTGTACAGGCTTGTATCGGTTGGGCAGGTGTCCGTATTTTGCGGCAGTCGCATGACTTGTTGATGGCGCATCAATAGGCACGATTGTGTCATGGACTGTTGGTGGTATTCGGTTTGCTGCCACACACCGAGGTAGTCAATATCGTGTTCGCTAGTATTTGGATACGTAAACCAGAGCATTTCTGTGCGGTTATTGTGTTGGATGTTTTTTTTACGCCCGAGACCTTGTACTTTTTCCATCAATAACTCGGTGCTCGGATCAAAATTGAGGGCAACGGAGCGGTACTTCCAGTCACCTTCATCATCGAAGTCTTCGAGAGAGAAGCCATTCAAGTCGTTGCGGGTGCACCCTGTGATTGAACAACCAACGATATTAAACCAATCCGCAAACTTGCTTATCGGTTCGACGACATCTTCCGTGATAGGGCGCTTCATCGAGAGGAAGCAGCCTTGAAAATGGTCGCCAATGCTTGGGTGTTCAATCAATGAGTCTTTGGTGATAGTGAATCGAGTTTCACCAATAGGAGGACGATATTTGGGATGATGCTGATAGCGTAGATCGTAAGCACAAGCGCGGCCTTGCCAATCCTTCTTTTTGATGACGATGTTTTTGAACGTCATGTCGCGAGGTTCAAAAATGATCTCATCAGAGGAAAAGTTTTTTTCAATGTACTGCTGGCTTTCGTTTAGGTGCTCAATCGCCTCATTGACAGATACCCAATCGAGATTGAGGTAGCGTTTAGCGTCATCCAGGTAATTGAGATCAAGGCCTTTGAGCTGGCTTTGAAAGTGAGGATCAGAAAGCACACGGTTTGCTAGGACAATTTCCTCACGATTCTCAGGCGTGCTGTCGAGAGAAAGCAGCAGACGCGTCATATTGATGCTGCGGCTAGGTTTGGTTGTCGCCATCGTCGGCGTCAGCACTTCTTGGCTTGATAAGGTCGTCAGCAGATAACCTTTATCATCGTTACCAAGGAAGAAGCTAATTACATCACCGGGTTGGTAATGAAATGCACCTTGCTGAGTGACGCCAGTGATATTGGAACTGGTTTTGTAATACAGGCCAGTCACTGGGGCGTCGATAAAGTAGCCTTGCTTCAAGGTTGAAGCTGGTGGGTGTGAAGTGGCAACTGAAACGTCTGCTGCCAACGTGGACGTAGCCGTCAATGCAGACAGCCAAAATACCACTGAACGTGTATACATCTTGTTTTAAGCCTTATTGGTTGGTGCTGTCCTTAGACGCACAATTTGGCTGACAACTCATTGGTGTAGTTAGGTGCTTCTCTGGCACCGGTGTCATCATCGCCAACAACATTTTTTGTTTTATATGTTTGGGGATATCTGGGTTAGAGAGTATCCGCCTTCGTGTTAACTCCATCATGGAGTTCACTGAGAGATGTTCGACATTTTGCCCCTTCGCGTGGAAGATGAGGCGAGTCATTTCGTACATCATATCTTCTGCAATCTTCTTCTCTTGTTGCAGCTGGATATTCTTTTGCATCATGGCGCTGCCAAATAACACACCAGAGAGCACAATGATGCCTGACAATACCGAAGCAAGGGGACGTCGCTGTACCAAGCGAAAGGCGCTATACAATGGCCAGTTTTTTTTCTGCTCGATTGGGCGGCGTTCGATAATTCGTTCGATATCAATGCGCAATGCTCTAGCATCGGTATATCGCATTTGAGTGGCAGGACGCGTTGCGCGTCTTATCACCCAGTAAACATCAGACCAAATTGTTGGTGATGGAAACATCAAAGCGAGAATTTTGCCCAAGGAGTACACGTCGCTTTGCTCTGTTAGAACCTGTCCTGCTTGCTGCTCTGGGCTGGCAAAATTTTGGCTAAAAGCAATCAGCGCTGAGGGTGAGTCTTCTCGGTTGGAGTGCGCTTTTTGAGTCAAGTTGAAGTCAAGCAGCTTGGGACGCTTGCTACGATCAATCAGTATATTTTCTGGTTTTAGATCGGCATGCAAAACCTGGTGTTGGTGGGCGTGCTCCATCGCCTGACAGATCTGCTTAAACAGCAGCAGCTTCTCCGTTTTTTCTAGCTTATTTTCAGATAGGTACTCATCTAAAGTTTGACCAAACACCCGCTCCATCACGATGTAAACCGAATCTTGATGGAGACCGCCGTCAAACACTTTCGCGATGTAAGGATGGTTTAGACGCGCGAGAAGTTGAGCTTCATCGAAGAGTGCGCGTTGCCCTAACACATTACTCAAATTGCTTTGAATAAACTTGATAGCCAGATCTTGCTCGAACGTTTCATCTGCACGTAGAGCTGCGTATACGACACCCATGCCACCACGCCCCAACTCATGAGTTAGGCGGTACTTACTGATGATTTCTCCGCTTAGATCGACGTCTTGGTTCGTTGCCTGATGAGCACCAAAATAAAGTAACTGCTTTAGTTGTTCTTCCGGTGTCTCGTTGGCTAAAAGAGGAACGAGTTGTCGATACAGCTCAGGTTGACTTCGTTGCAATGCTTGGAGGTATTGCTGCTTTTGGGAGTCGTCCAGATCAAGCAGGTGGTAGTAAATCTGGGTTTCGCTAGAGCCTAACTGCACTGTGACTAATGTCTTATTCTTTTAGGTACGGCATTTTATAAGAACTTTGATATAAATGTCATTTATTTATTCGGTTTTGATTCACAATCCATGAAACGCAATTTGATGGCTAATGGAGTAATAACGTCATGATTTTGCGAATTATTTTCACTGAGCTTGTCGGCAGAGAGTCTATTCGTCATAATGTTACTTGTAACATTACTGATAAATCACATATTTATGGCTCAACAGAATAAGAAAACGCGTACGACATTGCAGGATGTCGCAGACCAGGTTGGCGTCACGAAGATGACCGTTTCACGCTATATGCGTAACCCTGAGTCGGTGGCAGAAAAGACTCGGGCTAAGATTGCGACTGCGATTGAAGAGATGGGTTACATCGAAAACCGTGCACCGGCGATGTTGTCAAAGTCCTCCAGTAAAGCCATTGGTATTTTACTGCCGTCTTTGTCCAACCAAATTTTTGCTTCCTTTGTTCAGGGCATAGAGATGGTGACCAAAGCCAATGGCTATGAGACGCTTTTAGCGCATTTTAGCTACGATGAGCTTGAAGAAGAGCGCAAGATCGCGTCATTACTCTCTTATCAAGTCGATGGACTTATTCTAACTGAAAGCCATCACACGCCGCGTACATTACAGATGATCAAAAATGCGGGCATTCCGGTGGTCGAAACCATGGAACTGCCATCGGAGCCGATTGATATGGCGGTTGGACTCGATCATGAAGATGCGTCGTACACCGTGGTTAAGCAGATGCTAGATACGGGGAAGCGTACAATCGTCTATTTTGGCGCGCGTCTGGATACGCGAACCAAATTGCGGATGCAAGGTTACGATCGCGCGATGACAGAAGCAGGGCTAGAACCCAAACATGTATTAACTGGTGATCATTCTAGTTTTTCTTTAGCGCATGATTTGCTCGAACGCGCACTGGAAATGCACCCAACGCTCGATGGGGTGTTCTGTACCAACGATGACATCGCAATTGGCACCATGCTGAGTGCGCAGCAACGTGGCATTCAAGTTCCACAGCAATTGGCAGTGGCGGGCTATAACGCGCTGGATATCGGTCAAACCATCAGCCCGAAACTGACCAGCGTTGATACGCCGCGTTTCCAAATTGGTGTAAAGAGCGCAGAGCTATTAATTGCGCGCCTGAAAGGCGAAACACAAGAAGAAAAAGTCTTCGATATGGGTTATCAGATCACGTCGGGAGAGAGTGTTTAACTAATTGTTAACTGCTCTTTGTATTCGCTCATCAATGGTATTGGTAGGTTAGGGTATGGCACATCAGCTGGATGCATTGGATCTCAACTTAATGCGTTTATTAAAAGCTGTGGTGGAAAACCGCAGCATCAAGCTGGCCGCAATGCAGCTTGGCATTTCTCAACCGAGCGCCAGCCGCGGCGTGATGAAGTTGAAGCAAGTGTTTGATGACCCGCTTTTTGTGCGTAAAGCACATGGGGTAGAGCCATCACCCATGGCGATTCGTCTCGCCGCCGAGTTCGACAATATGGTTGCACCACTGGAAAAAGTGGTGCAAGAATTTGAAGTGTTCGACCCACTGCAATACCAAGGGCAGATTGCGATTGTAACTGACCCTTATTTGATGGATGAGCAAGGGCAGCGACTGCTCACTGGTTGTCATCGAGCCTTTCCCAAAGCGCACTTTGCCTTTTCCAGCTGGAATACTTACTCGCACGATGAAATGTTAGAAGGTGAGCACGATTACTGCATTCTTGACCAAGAGACCGAGCTGTCGAAAGACATTTACATGCGCCCGTTATTCGTTGAAAAACGAGTGATTTTGGCGCGCAAAAACCACCCAACGTTGTCGAAAGTCAGCAATGATTGGGACACGGTGTCCAAACTACCACTCGTCTCTTTGCCTGCGCCTGCGTCATATAAACCGCTTTGTACCGTGGAGTCCGAGTATCGACGCATGGGTTATGAGCCAGTAGTGTTACTGAAGTCCTATAATTTGCGTTTGGCTTGCCAAATGTTGCAAGAAACCGACGCGATTATGTATGCCAGTCAAAGCTCGGCATTGTTGATGCCAGAACTCGCCTCTTACGCAATGCCACCCGTTAATCGTGAGTTTAGCCAGTTTGTTGTCTCTGGCGGTTTCCTTCAAACCAACCGCAACCATCCTTTGCACAGACACCTGCATAAAGTGGTGCGACAAACCCTCAATACGCCGCTGATTTTTACGCAATGACGTCACCTTATGGCATCGGCTGAATGAGAGAGTAGATGCTTTAACCTTATCAATATTGTGTGATTACATAGACAACTTACTTCTTAAGATATTCAAAAATGAATATCTCAATTACCTGTCTCTTTTTCCTACCCAGCGCTAACCTTATCTCAAATAGTCAGGAGAAGTGGCTCATTTTTATCTTTTTAACTTTTTGAATGTCGATACAGGTACGCGGCATTCACCATTCTCCGTTATGCATTTTTTTAATTTCTGATGGAGGATTAATCATGCTAGTTGCACGTCTATTTTTATTGCTCGCCATCGTTGCCGAAGTGGCTGGCACCAGCACTATGTCTCTTATCGGACAAGGGCACGGGTGGTGGGGCTACATCGTAATGTATGTGCTGATCGCAATCTCTTACTACTTTCTCGCGTTTGCCGCGAAGAAAATATCGATAGGTGTGGCATACGCTGTTTGGGAAGGGTTAGGTATCTCGTTGATCACCGTGGTGTCGATCATCGCCTTTGATGCACACTTAAACCATCAAGAGTTGTTTGGTTTGATGTTAGCCGTTGTTGGCATTGTGTGTGTGACCTTAGGGGAATCACATGGTCAACCTAACGCCAAGAAAAATGCCGATAAACCGGCAAAAGAACGTTCATTTTCTACTAGTACGAGGTGCGAATCATGAGTCAATTTTTTACGATGTCATTTGGATTTGTCGTGATGGCTGCCTTGGTCGATATCATGGCCAATATGGCGCTGACACGCTCAAAAGGTTTTAAATATAAAGGCTGGGGCATTGCGGCGATTGTGTTGGTACTGACAGCATTCACGCTGTTGGCACAAGCGGTGAAAGAGATCGACTTAGCCATTGCTTATGCCTCTTGGGGTGCGATCGGTATCTTGGGTACCGCAGTGGGTGGAGCCTTGCTGTTTAAGCAGAAACTCAAACCAATCGGCTGGTTTGGTATCTTTGTGGTGATTGCTGCCGTCGTAGTGATGAAGACCGCTTGATGTAATTTACTGAATGCTAGATATCGTCATTCTGAGCAGCAAGAGACGAGCGTGATTCAGAATCTACCAACAAAAAGTGCAGTGGCAGAGGAGTTTTCTCTAGCTTCACAACACGTTGATAGTAGATTCCTGATCTCGCCTAGGCTCGTCGGAATGACGGATTTATTTTTTTAGAAAGAGCAGTGACCAATCCTAAAGCTCGTCATTCTGAACAGCGAGGGACGAGCGTGATTCAGAATCTACCAACAAAAAGTGCTGTGGTAGAGGGGGTTTCTCTGGCTTCACAGCACGTTGATATTAAATTCCTGATCTCGCCTAGGCTCGTCGGAACGACGGATTCATTTTTTAGAAAGAGCAGTGGCCAATCCCAAAGCTCGTCATTCTGAACAGCGAGGGACGAGTGTGATTCAGAATCTACCAACAAAAAGTGCAGTGGTAGAGGAGTTTTCTCTGGCTTCACAGCACGTTGATAGTAGATTCCTGATCTCGTCTAGGCTCGTCGAACTGACGGATTCATTTTTTAGAAAGAGCAGTGGCCAATCCCAAAGCTCGTCATTCTGGACAGCGAGGGACGAGCGTGATTCAGAATCTACCAACAAAAAGTGCTGTGGTAGAGGGGGTTTCTCTGGCTTCACAGCACGTTGATATTAAATTCCTGATCTTGCTTGGGCTCGTCGGAACGACGAGGTCTTTCTTCTCGCCTTAAACAATAAAGCTTGCGCCTTCTTCTGCACTCGATACGTTTTGGCGGATCACGCTAAACAAGCCTCGTCCCCAAGTTTGTTGGGTCGATTCGGTATCGAAATGAATCAACTCGCGACCAGTGGTGTCGCTTAAGTTGTTCAGTTCGCCCGTTTGACAATCAAGGCGAATCAAATCACCGTTGCGCACTAAACCAATCGCGCCACCACGAATGGCTTCTGGAGAAACATGAATCGCAGACGGAATTTTACCTGACGCGCCAGATAAACGACCGTCAGTCACTAGCGCCACTTTAAAGCCCGCTTTTTGCACGTTACCTAAAATTGGCATCAGCTTGTGCAGTTCAGGCATGCCGTTTGCCGCTGGGCCGTTGTGTGTGACCACAACGATGCAATCTTTGTTCAGCTCGCCACGTTTGTACGCGGCTTCCACTTCGTGTTGGCATTGGAATACGATCGCAGGTGCCACTATTACGCGTTGCTCTTCTTTTACCGCAGACACTTTCACCACGGCTTTGCCCAGGTTGCCAGTCAGTACGCGAGTGCCGCCAGTGTTTTGGAAAGTGGCGTCTGGTTTGGCGATCACGTCACCGTCTTGGCTGCCTTGGCACGATGTCCAGGTCAGTTGGCCATCGACAAGGCTCGGCAGCGTCATTTGGTCTTCAAATTCACCAAACACGGGTTTCACATCGCGATGCAAAAGCTCGGATTGGTTCAAGCGGTGCAATAACGCGGGCACGCCCCCCGCGTCTTGGAACGCGTTCATATCGGCTGGGCCGTTCGGGTAAACGCGCGCTAATAAAGGAACCACATCCGACAGATCGCTGATGTCTTGCCAGGTGAGCAAGATGCCAGCAGCACGCGCCACGGCGATCATATGAATGGTGTGATTGGTGCTGCCGCCAGATGCAAGTAGAGCGATGATGCCGTTGACCAAGCTCTTTTCTGTGACCACCTCGGCCAGCGGACGGAAGTGTGCAGAACCCGCCGTCATTGAGGCGATTTTCAGAGCCGCGTGATCGGTTAACGCTTTACGCAGTTGGGTATGGGGATGAATGAATGCCGAACCTGGCAGCATCAAGCCCATGGCTTCGAACACCAACTGGTTGGTGTTGGCGGTGCCGTAAAACGTACACGTCCCCGCAGAGTGGTAAGCGCGACACTCCATATCCAGCAGAGCGTCTTTGCCGACTTCTCCCGCTGCGTATTTTTGGCGCACGTCGACTTTCTCTTCGTTGCTGATGCCTGTTGCCATCAGACCCGCAGGCACAAACGCCGTTGGTAAGTGTGCGTAAGACAGCGCGCCCATCAGTTGCCCCGGTGCGATTTTGTCACATATGCCAAGCAGTAATGTGGCATCAAAGACATTGTGACTCAAAGACAACGCCGTTGATTGCGCAATTAAGTCACGTGAAAACAGCGACATATCCATGCCTGCTTGACCTTGAGTCACCCCATCGCACATCGCTGGCACACAACCTGCGACTTGCGCCGTATGGCCGTAGTCCGCCAGCACTTGTTTGATTTGCACTGGGTAATCTTGGTACGGCTGGTGGGCGCTCAACATGTCGTTGTAGGCGCTGATCAGCGCGACATTGGCATGAGTAAAATCGAGAATATTTTTCTTTTCAGAAGAGCAAGAAGCGGCGACTGCATGGGCTAAGTTACCACAAGATAAACCAACGCGGCCTTTGCCCGCTTCGGCTTGCACTTCGGTGCGAGTAAGAAAGGCAGCGCGCGCTTCACGGCTGCGCTCGGTCAAACGTTGTGTGACCTCAAGAACAACAGAGTGAGTCATTACGCCACCTCGATCGCTTGCATTTTGATTAGCTCAGCGGCAGAGCGTTCCACCACGTCGCTGATGTCTCCGTCGATACTGACGATCAGAGTTTGAGGCTCGTTGTCTGGGCGCTCTAGCGTCTCGAATTGGCTCTTCACCATGTTTTCTTTCATGAAGTGGCCTTTGCGCATACGCATGCGATTAAGGATCAACTCCCTATCGCCATCAAGGAACAGGAAGGTCACGTTGTTGTTGCCTTCGCGGATCTGATCGCGGTAAATCTTTTTCAGTGCTGAACAGACAATGATGCCGTGTTCGTTTTTGCTTTCTAGGCTGTACGCCGCATCACGAATGCGTTCTAGCCATGGCTTGCGATCATCATCGTTCAGAGGCTGGCCCGATGCCATTTTCTGAATGTTCGCTCGTGGATGAAGATCATCACCATCAATGAATTTACGCCCTAGCTTTTTCGCTAGATGCTCACCAATTGTGCTTTTACCACTAGCACAAACGCCCATAACGATGACACTACTACCAGCCATAACTTATCCTCATAACCAAATTTGCGCGTGATCTCAATTTTTGAATTCACTTTAAAATATGGGTTTATCTTATTCATGTTATCGGTAACATGTTACCGGTAACTGAAATAAATGTGAACCATAACACAAACAATAATTCTTAAAGGTGAACCTATGGAGCAATTAACCCAAGCCCCAGATCCTACGTTCCTACTGACGATTGCAGGCCTTGCCATTGCAGCGTTACTCGTTCTGATCATTAAACTGAAAGTCCATGCTTTTGCTTCCCTTACTATGGTGAGTTTAGGTACGGCAATCGCCACTGGCGTTCCTTCTGAGAAAGTCGTATCGACCATGATGGGCGGCTTCGGCGGCACACTGGCTTCCGTGGCATTGCTGGTTGGTCTTGGTGCGATGATCGGTAAAATTCTTGAAGTGACTGGCGGTGCGAAAGTGCTGGCAGACACTTTGATTGGTCGCTTTGGTAAAGAGCGCGCACCATTTGCTTTGGGCGTCGCTTCATTACTGTTTGGCTTCCCAATCTTCTTCGATGCTGGCCTTGTAGTGATGATGCCAATCATCCTAAGTGTGGCGGCTCGTTTTGGTGGCTCACCAATTAAATACGCGTTGCCAGCAGCCGGTGCTTTTGCGGTTATGCACGCGTTTGTTCCACCACATCCAGGTCCGGTTGCAGCGGCAGAATTCCTTGGCGCAAACATCGGTCTGTTATTGGTGGTGGGTATTCTGGTGGCTATTCCAACTTGGTACCTTGGCGCTTACCTATTTGGTTTGTACGCGGGCAAAAAATTCGATATCCCACTATCTAAAGCCTTCTTTAATGGCGAAGCGATGGTGGATGAGCGCAACGCACCAAAATTTGGCACGGTTATGACCATCCTTGTGCTGCCAGTACTGCTAATCTGTTTGGATACGGTATTGAACACACTGGCGGTTGCGGGTGTGATTGATGGTAAAACGGCACTGGTTGAGTTCCTACGTATGCTAGGTAAAACCCCAGTTGCGTTGCTGATCACTTTGATTGTCTGTCTGGCTGTGTTTGCCAAAGACTACGGCATGGCAAAACTAGAAAAATTATGTGGTGAGTCATTGGCTCCTATCTGTGGTGTTATCCTAGTAACGGGTGCAGGTGGCATGTTTGGCGGCGTACTGCGCTCAAGCGGTATTGGTGATGCACTGGCTGACGTTCTTACAGACACAGGTATGCCTGTGATTGTGGCGGCGTTTGTGATTTCAACTTGTCTGCGTGTTGCTCAAGGCTCGGCAACCGTAGCGCTAACCACTACGGCGGCTCTTATCGCTCCAGTTGTGGCAGCATCAACAGGTTTGAGTGAACTCGACCTTTGCTTTATCGTAATCGCGATTGCGGGTGGTGCAACGGTACTGTCTCACTTCAATGACTCTGGTTTCTGGTTGGTATCTCGTCTGCTTGAGATGGATGAGAAAACCACATTAAAAACTTGGACGGTAATGGAAACGTTACTTGGCAGTATCGCGTTTATTATCGTCGCAACATTAAGCTTTATTCTTTAGAGGTTCCCCATGACAACACTTGAACAACGATTAAGAGAAATCAAAATCGTCCCAGTTATCGCAATCAACGACGTAGCACACGCTCTGCCACTGGCAAAAGTGTTGGTAGAAAACGGTTTACCATGTGCGGAAGTGACATTCCGCACCGAAGCTGCGGCGGAGTCGATTCGCATCATGCGTGAAGCGTACCCAGAATTGTTGATTGGCGCGGGCACCGTTCTGACCACAGAACAAGTGGACATCGCGATCGAAGCGGGCGTGGACTTTATCGTTAGCCCAGGCTTCAACCCAACCACAGTGAAATACTGTCAGCAACGTGGTGTGACTATCGTACCGGGTGTAAACAACCCAAGCTTGGTTGAGCAAGCGATGGAAATGGGTCTGCGTACGTTGAAGTTCTTCCCTGCTGAGCCATCAGGCGGCGTAAGCATGCTGAAAGCACTCACGGCGGTTTACCCAGTTGAATTCATGCCAACAGGTGGCGTAAGCCCATCCAACGTGGAAGATTACCTAGCGCTGAAATCGGTTGTAGCTTGTGGCGGTACGTGGATGGTGCCAACCGCAATGATGGACAACGGCGATTGGGAAGGCATTGCTGAATTGGTTCGCGCAGTTAAGTAAAACGCACAAACGGCTCCGAAATGCCCCCGAACGTTGGGAAACGTGATACGAAAAAGGGTCATCAAGTAACTTGATGACCCTTTTTCTTTTTGGGATGAAACGGCTTTAGAAGTGATGCTTCATAAAGCGCTTAATAAAGCGAATGAAATCGGCTTCGGCTAGCTTCGCGCACTTCAATGTTTGGGCGTGAGACAATTCTACATCTCCCAAGCCTTCTGCCATGTTGGTGATCGCACATACTGCCAATACGGGTAAGCCGCAATGCGCCGCAGAAATCACTTCTGGCACGACCGACATGCCCACGACATCACCACCGATGATTTGCATCATGCGGATTTCGGCTGCGGTCTCAAAGTTGGGGCCTGTGTAAGAGACAAACACACCTTCATTCAGGTGAATACCATTGGCTTTGCCGACTTCAAACGCTTCTGCACGTAGGTCTTTGTCGTACGCATTGGCGAGGCTGAAGAACCTCGGGCCGTACTCTTCATCATTCGGACCGATCATTGGCGATTCAGGCATGGTATTGATGTGGTCATGAAATACCACCAGAGAACCGACGTCGATGCGTTCAGGGCGAAGTGAGCCTGCCGCGTTGGTGACGAGCAGAAACTCACAGCCCAGCTTTTTAAAGGTGCGTACGGGCGTGGTCATGACCTTCATTGAGCCGTGTTCGTAGTAGTGACCGCGACCTTTCATGCACACTACGTCTACGCCGCCCATGGTACCAAGCACCAACTCACCAGAGTGGCCTTGCACGGTACTAACCGGAAAGCCTTCGAGCTCTTCGTATGGAATGACCACTTTGTCTTGTAGTTCGTCTGCCAATACGCCTAAGCCAGAGCCTAAAATAAACGCCGCTTTAGGTTGGAAGTTTGGTTTGCGTTCGCGAATGGTTTGTAGCGCGCCGATTACTGGATCGTGATTCATGTTAGTCACCTTCTGGTTGTGTGTTGATTCCATTGTGTGACTTTCTGCGCTGGTTATCTTTGCTTTATTCGCTACTATCATCCTTAAAAAGAGGATGATGAAATTCGCTAGGACTCAATGCATGAAGTCAGAACCATTTGAGCGCGTGACGCTGAAGATGCTGCGTTACTTTTACGAGGTCGCACAAACCAAGCATTTCACTAAGGCGGCTGAGAATCTCAATATCACCAATTCGCCGTTGAGCAATCGCATCAAAGAGTTGGAAGAGGTGCTTAACGTCAAACTGTTTGAGCGCGATTCAAGAAATGTCATGCTGACGGAGGCCGGGCGATTGTTGGAGTCCAAATGCCAACTGATTTTTCAGACCTTGGATGTCTCGCTCAATCAAGTGCAGCAAGTGGGGTTGAACCAGAGAAATATCCTGCGAGTTGGTGTGGTAAGTAGCGCATTTTGGGGCGGATTTGATCGTCTGTTACAGCGCTTCCATGCTGAGCATGACACTTATCACGCCGACATTTTTGACCTTAACCCAGAGACGCAAAAGAAGCATCTGAGCGAGAAGAAAATCGATGTGGGCATTGTGCGTTTTGCTGATGCACTCAACATTTATCCGTATCAGTCGGTATCTTTGGGCAAAGATGTGTTTGTGGTGGCGGTGTCGGAGCAACATGAGTTAGCCAGCAAATCTTTGCTGCGGCTCCAAGATTTAAAGACGTGTGAGTTTGCGTTTATGAGTTTGGCGAATTCTGCCTCGGCAAACTTCATCATCAATGCCTGTCTGCAAGAAGGCTTTTCACCCCATATTGGCAAACAAGTGGTGGAGCCAAGCACCTTGATGGCATATGTAGCAAACAGCAATACCGTGACGTTGGTTCCGTCGACGTTTTCTCAGCATCATTGGCATGGGATTCGTTTTATCAAGCTGAAAGAGTCACTGCGTGCAGACTTGTGTCTGATTCATGATGGTAAGCAAGAGAGTGCTATTAAAGCCGAGTTTATTCGCACATTATTAGAGAATGCGAGTTAAGCATGGGATAACAAAAAAAGGTCATCCTAAGATGACCTTTTCAAATGATTCACTGAAATCAGCAATGCGATTAGAGCGTAATTAACGCATCGTTACGAACTCTTCAGAGCCCGTTGGGTGGATAGCCACAACAGAGTCGAAGTCTGCTTTGGTTGCGCCCATCTTCATTGCTACGCCGAAGCCTTGGATCATTTCATCTACCGTGAAACCGATGCCGTGTAGGCCAACAACCGTTTCTTCTTCGCCCGCACATACAAGCTTCATCTTACATGGTTGACGGTGCTTAGTAACAGCGGTGTACATCGCAGTAAAGCCAGATGTGTAGACTTTGATGTTGTCTTTGCCGTACTTCTCTTCTGCTTCTTGCGTTGTAAGACCGATAGTGCCGATTGGTGGGTGGCTAAATACCACAGTTGGTACCAAATCGTAGTCCATCTTCGCGTTTGGTTTGTTGTTGAACAAACGCTCAGAAAGTTGACGACCCGCTTTCACTGCTACTGGCGTTAGCTCGATACCGCCTTCCATGATGTCACCCACACAGTAGATGCCTTTCACGTTGGTTTCTTGGTATTCGTCTACCTTGATGTAGCCTTTTTCGTTCGTTGCCACACCGGTTGACGCTAGGTTGATTGCGTCTGTCGCAGGGTGACGACCGATTGCCCAAATCAGTTGGTCAACGTTTTGGCTTTCACCGTTTTCTAGGTGCAGAGTTAGGCTGCCATCGGCTTCTTTTACCACTTCTTTTGGTACAGAGTGGGTGTGCAGTTTTGGACCTTCTGCGTCCATCACTTCAACCAACGTATCGATGATCATTGGATCGAAGCTACGCAGTGGTGACTCTTTACGTACGAACAGGTGCGTTTCTGTACCTAGCGCGTGCAGTACGCCAGCAATTTCAACTGCGATGTAGCCTGCGCCCACAACCGCAACGCGTTTTGGTTGCTCTGCTAGGTCGAAGAAGCCGTTTGAATCGATGCCGTATTCAGCGCCTGGAATGTTTGGAATAGTAGGACGACCACCAACCGCGATCAGGATGTGATCTGCTGTGTAGTGTTCACCGTTTACTTCGACAGTTTTTTCGTCAACAAACTTAGCAAAGCCTTTAGTCACGTTTACTTTGTTGTTGCCAAGAACGCGATCGTAAGATTGGTGAATACGACCAATGTACGCCTGACGGCTCTCAACTAGTTTGCTCCAGTTGAAACCTTTCACGTCGACATCAAAACCGTAATCTTCTGCGTACAGGTTCATTGCTTCTGCGATTTGCGCGCCATGCCACATCACTTTTTTCGGTACACAACCTACGTTGACACAGGTACCGCCAAGGTCTTGAGCTTCGATTAGCGCAACTTTCGCGCCGTACATCGCCGCACGGTTTGCAGATGCGATGCCGCCACTGCCGCCACCGATACAGATATAGTCAAAATGAGTCGCCATTACTTTCTCCAAGAGCTTATAAATTTTATCTGGTACATAGATAGATTGGGATGACCTTGTCCGAACTCAATGCCACCGTTATCCCACTATCATAAATCGAATTCGACTAATTCCTAAATGGGAAAAAGCGACAATACTTATGACAAATAGCGATGAGAGGCACAAAAAGAAGAATAAGCACGATTGGAGGGAGAAGGTGAGAGCATAAAAAAGCGCAACGAGAATATCGTTGCGCTTGAAGATAGCAGTACTGAAGTGCTTACTCTGGCACAATCCAGTCCACTTTCCAGTGGCCAGTTGCTGGTGCGATCGCGTCTTGCAGGAATGGCAGAATCTCTTTCATCTGGCTTTCCAGTTTCCATGGCGGGTTAATCACAATCATGCCGGATGCCGTCATGCCGCGCTCGTTGGTATCTGGTGCAACACCTAACTCGATTTGCAGAATTTTACGAATGCCCAGTGCTTCCAAGCCTTCGATCATATCTTCGATGTCGTGGCGGTTTACCACTGGGTACCAAATCGCGTAGATACCGGTTGCCCAACGTTTATGGCTCTGATGAATCGCTCGCACCACATCGCGGTACTCTTTCGCGAGTTCGTATGGTGGGTCAATCAGCACCAAACCACGACGCTCTTGTGGCGGTAAGCTTGCTTTGAGGCGTTGGAATCCGTCTTCTTTGAAGATGCTCACTTGGCGATCACGATGGAATTCTTGCTCTAACAATGGGTGATCGGCCGGGTGCAACTCGGTCAGCACCATACGATCTTGTGGGCGGATTTGCGCGCGCGCTACACGTGGTGAGCCTGGGTAGTAACGCAGCTTCTCGCCATTGTTGAGCACTTTAATGGCATCGATGTAGCTTTTGATGTCTTCAGGAATGCTTGGGTTATCCCAAATACGTGC
This sequence comes from Vibrio sp. Vb1554, assembly GCF_033344235.1. Lineage (NCBI taxonomy): Bacteria > Pseudomonadati > Pseudomonadota > Gammaproteobacteria > Vibrionales > Vibrionaceae > Vibrio > Vibrio sp. Vb1554. Next base: position 40,497 of record NZ_JAWPOJ010000006.1, read on the forward strand.
GATGCCTTGTTTGTATTCGCCCGTTTTTTCAGACCATTCGTGAGTCAGATCGTAACGGCCCACACCCGAGTGGGTATCGTGATAAACGAATGGCTTATCTTTTTGTTTCAGCGCATCAAGAATGAGGCTTTGAACGATGTGTTTGACCACGTCGGCATGGTTGCCAGCGTGGAAGCTGTGGCGGTAACTTAACAAATTAAACTCTCGAAACACTCTTTGGCTGAGTGTGGTCTGTGATTTTCACTCTATGGCGGTATTATACTCAAGTAACTTAAAGATGTAGAACTTCCAATCAAATCTGTTCCTCTGATAAGGGGACGCTATTGAAATTTCTTTAAGTCACCCACACTTACTATTGGTAATCGAATTGAACTAGGTGAGTTTCTCGCACTCAAAAGGGTGTGAAATCTCATTTAGGTATAACAAGACTCAAGGACAGAGTAGCGCTGGTTGACTATAAGATGGTCATCGCGGCATAGAGAAAGGGAACGGAGCTCCCCCAATCCATGTTGCTGGCTCGTCTGTACATTGAGTTGGCCTATCTACACAAAATAGACAGGCAATCACAGAGTCAAAACACAAAAGGAATTATTCATGTCTAATCCTCTTCTGACGTTTACGGACCTACCTCCGTTTTCTCAAATTAAACCAGAACACATCAAGCCTGCCGTTGAGCAAGCGATTGCTGACTGCCGAGCAAAAATCGATGAAGTTCTACAAGACAACGCTCACCCAACTTGGGACAGTGTGATTGCGCCAATTGAAGAAGCGGATGATCGCTTAAGCCGCATCTGGTCGCCAGTGGGTCACATGAACTCGGTAGTGAACAGCGAAGAGCTACGTGAAGCTTACGAAAGTTGCCTACCAATTTTGTCAGAGTACGGCACTTGGGTTGGTCAGCACAAAGGGTTGTACGAAGCGTACAAAACCATCAAAGCGAGCGAAGAATTTGCAACGTTAACTCGTGCCCAGCAGAAAACCATCACTGATGCACTGCGTGATTTCGAGTTATCAGGCATTGGTTTGCCATCCGATGAGCAGCACCGTTACGGCGAGATCAGCAAACGTATGTCTGAGCTGAGCTCTAAATTCTCTAACAATGTGCTGGATGCCACCATGGGTTGGACCAAGCACATCACAGACGAGAAAGACCTAGCAGGTATGCCAGAATCGGCGCTGGCAGCAGCGAAAGCTGCCGCAGAAGCAAAAGAGTTAGATGGTTACCTCATTACGCTAGATATCCCATCTTACCTACCTGTCATGACGTACTGCGATAACCAAGAGTTGCGTAAAGAAGTGTACGAAGCGTACGTGACGCGCGCTTCTGATCGAGGTCCAAACGCAGGCAAATGGGATAACTCAGAAATCATTACTGAGCAGCTAAAACTGCGCCATGAAATTTCACGTATGCTAGGTTTCAATACTTATAGTGAAAAGTCGTTAGCAACAAAGATGGCTGAAACGCCGGATCAAGTGCTGGGCTTCCTGAATGACCTAGCGACACGAGCGAAACCGCAAGGTGAACGTGAAGTCGAAGAGTTACGTCAGTTTGCGAAAAGTGAGTTTGGTGTTGAAGAGCTGAACGTTTGGGATATCGCTTACTACAGCGAGAAACAAAAGCAGCACCTGTTCCAAATTTCGGATGAAGAACTGCGCCCATACTTCCCAGAGTCAAAAGTCGTGAGCGGTCTGTTTGAAGTGCTAAACCGCGTGTTTGGCATGACCGTTACTGAGCGCGAAGGCGTAGACACTTGGCATGAGTCCGTGCGCTTTTTCGATATCTTTGATGCTGAAGGCACACTCCGTGGCAGTTTCTACCTAGATCTCTACGCTCGTGAACACAAACGTGGCGGCGCGTGGATGGATGATTGTCGTGGTCGTCGCGTTACGCTATCTGGCGAGCTGCAAACGCCGGTTGCGTATCTAACGTGTAACTTCAACCGTCCAGTGGGCGACAAACCAGCACTGTTCACGCACGATGAAGTCGTGACGCTATTCCATGAGTTTGGTCATGGAATCCACCACATGTTGACGCAAGTTGATACAGGTGCTGTTTCAGGTATTAATGGCGTGCCTTGGGATGCGGTTGAGCTACCAAGTCAGTTCCTAGAAAACTGGTGTTGGGAAGAGGATGCGCTGGCGTTCATTTCTGGTCACTATGAGACAGGTGAGCCGCTACCTAAAGCGATGCTAGACAAAATGCTCGCAGCGAAAAACTTCCAATCTGCGATGGGTATTTTGCGTCAGCTAGAATTCGGCTTGTTCGATTTCACGCTTCACACCGAATATGACCCAGAAGTGGGTGCGCGTGTACTGGAAACTCTGGCAAAAGTGAAAGAGAAAGTCGCGGTAGTTCCTGCGGTTGAGTGGGCGCGTTTCTCACACAGCTTCGGCCATATTTTTGCTGGTGGCTACAGTGCGGGTTACTACAGCTACCTATGGGCTGAAGTGCTGTCGTCAGACGCGTATTCTCGCTTTGAAGAAGAAGGCATCTTCAACAAAGAGACGGGCCTAAGCTTCCTGAACAACATTCTAGAAATGGGGGGCAGTGAAGAGCCAATGGAGCTGTTTAAGCGCTTCCGTGGCCGCGAGCCACAAATCGACGCACTGTTGCGCCATTCGGGTATTGCGGCGTAAATTGAGCAAAAAATATCAAGGCCAACCGAACGGTTGGCCTTTTTTGTACATTTTTTATAAAAAATTTTACGGATTTACGTTGCGGTTGATCGGGTTCTGCAACGATATCAATGTCTCCGTGGACTGAACCTCATCAATGGCTTGCAGCTTGTCGATCAGTACAAATTGCAGCTCTTCAATCGATTTGCACATCAATTTGACGAATATGTTATACGCGCCCGTGGTGTAGTAAGCTTCAACGACTTCGTCGAGCGCGTTGAGTTTTTCTAACGCGGAGTGGTAATCACGAGCTGCATTGAGGTTAATACCAATAAAGCAGCACACATCGTAGCCAAGCTTTTTGGTATTGATGATCACCTCCGTTCCTTCGATGATGTCAGCCGACTTCATCTTCTCGATACGCACATGGATAGTGGCAGGGCTGACATCGAACTGCTTTGCCATTTCTGCGTAGGGCGTTCTGGCGTCAGCCATCAGTGTTTTTAATATTGCGCGGTCAAGGTCGTCGAGTTTCGGCAGGCTCGCATTCATACTATGATTTCCGTTAGGGATAGAGTTTTACCTCCCTTTTATACTCATAGCGGATAGGATTCACAAGGTTTGGCAGGAGTAACTGCGGGTTAACTCCGAGCTATGGAGATAATGTGCAGCGTTTTCTGGTTATTGCCGCGCTATGTTGGAGCGCGTTTGCTACGGCCTCAGATCCGAAGGTGTTGGTCGTGCACTCCTATCATCAGGTTTTTTTCTGGACGGACTCCATACAGCGAGGCATCGAGCAACAGCTGGGCGATCGAGCGCTGGACATGCGTGTGCTCTATCTAGACTCGAAACGTAACCAGAGTGAGCAGTTTTTTGCACAACTAAAATCCTTATATCTTACGAAATTACGCAAAGAGCGATTCGATGCCATTTTAGTGAGCGATAACAATGCGCTTGAACTCATGCAGCGTTTAGCCCCAATCATCAAAGACACCCCAGTTATATTTAACGGCATTAATAACTACCATCCTTCTTTACATCGTTCTCTGAATGCAACCGGAGTCATGGAAGATGTCGATTTGGAAGCGAATCTCGCTCTTATTGAGCGCTTACATCCGAACTACACACAAGTTCTCATCGTCAGTGACCACTCGGTGACCGGTGAGGTGTTGCGTTATCAAATCGACAATTTTGTCCTCAAGTTCCCGCAATATCGAGACAAAATCGTACAACTTGTCCCAGACAGCATCATCGTTCTAAAACAACAAGTCGCAAAACTGAGTTCCGATAAAGTCGTCTTGTTCTGGACCTATTACCGAGATAAACAAGGTATGGTTGGCAGCGAGCGTGACTGGGTTGGTGTCAACAAAGTCTCAAACGCGCCGCTGTTTATGGTGCATGACATTGGTTTGGGTCATGGCGCAGTTGGAGGGGTTATTCAAAGTGGTTATCGGCATGGTATTGAGAGCGCAGAGATGCTTGAGTTCGTTTTGGATAACCCTGATCAGCCTCTGCCTGCGGTGAAAAAAAGTGATTCTGAAATAAAGCTCGATTACCAAGCGGTAGCGCGTTGGGGATTGGGGGCTGAACAAGAGGTTTCTGCGGTATTTTTTAATAAGCCAATGAAGCTTTCTGAACGTTTTGCCAAGGAAATTCGCCTGTTTGGTAGCCTGTTTGTGGTGATGTCGGTGGTCATTTTGCTGATGGGTTATTATTTACAGCGGATGCGTCGAAGTGAGAGCGCTGCGCGAGAAAGCCAGGCTATTCTAGAATCGATTTTCGATCAGAGCATGCAGTATATGGGCATTTTGGATGCCAACGGTGTGCTTAAATCGGGCAACGATCACCTTCAATCCTTACTTTATCACCAAGGACTGCGCTTAGACCGACCACTTTGGTTTCACCCCAACTGGAGTGAAAAAGCACAAGCGTTGCTTGAGGAGTATTTCCACGCGCCTCACCATCAAGTGTCGACGTTTGAAGCTGAAATTTGGAGTAAAGAACACGGCGCCTTGGTATTAGAAGTTTCGCTCAAGCCTTTTTCTCAGCAAGTAGGGAATCATAAGCAATACTTGTTTGAAGCGCGCGATATTACCAGTCGTAAATTGATGGAGGACAAGCTCTACCAACGTGAGTCAACCCTACGCAACTATTATGAGCAGCAGCCCGTGATGATGGTGACGCTTGATAGTAATAACCGAATTCAAGAAGTGAATCGATTTGCTCAACTACTTCTTGGCTACAAACCGATGGACATGCTCGGACATCGCCTGAGGGAGTTCTATTTTGATGACAAAGTGCTGTTCCCTCGCCAAGTGTTATTGCAACCCAACCAGCAAGTGCATGGTGTTTGGCGACGTGAAGTCGAGTATCGTCATGCAAATGGTCATCGTGTTTGGGTGCGCGAGAATATTCGTCCGCTGAGTGAATCTGAGCAACTACTGATTGTGGGCGAAGATATTACCGAAACCAAACTGCTTTCCGAGAAATTGGAATACCAAGCTCGCTATGACTTACTGACGGGGACTTACAACAGAAACCATTTTGAACTAGAGCTTAAGACCGCACTGTGCGAAGTGGACAGCCATCGTCGAGTCCACGCCATGTTGTACCTCGACTTAGATCAACTAAAAGTCCTCAATGATACGGTTGGGCATGATGCAGGTGATGCGGCGATTCAATTCTGCGCCAGTATGCTGGAAGGCGTTCTGCCGTACAATTCCATCTTGGCTCGAATGGGAGGCGATGAGTTTGCGGTGTTACTCAAAGACTGTGACGAATATGGCGCCATCAATATTGCCAAACTGATCATCTCGACACTAAGCGAACACCTCTTTATTTGGGAAGACACACGCCTGTTCATCAGTTGCTCAATTGGTATCCGTATCATCGATCATACCGCTGATACGCCACAAATGGTGCACGCTCAAGCAGACTCTGCTTGTCACGCCGCTAAAGAGCAAGGCCGTAACCGCTATAATCTATTCAGCTTAGATAACGAAGAGTTGCAGCGTCGTCAGATGGAAATGCAGAGCGTCAATTTGGTGCATGAGGCATTGTCGAATCAACGTTTAGAACTGTTTGCTCAACCGATAAAAAGCTTACAAAAGCACGAGACTCAAATGTATTTTGAGATTTTGGTGCGTATTCGCAATGGGTACGGTGATTATGTTTCTCCTGCGCTGTTTATCCCTGCTTCCGAGCGTTACAACATTGCCCATTGGATTGATAAGCAGGTTATTACTCAAACACTAGAGTGGTTTGAACAGCGTCCTGAGGTGGTTGAACAGCTTGGTCGCTGTTCGATAAACCTTTCAGGTCAATCTATGGGGAATCAAGAGTTTATAGACTTCTTATTGGAGCGATTGGAAAGTTCGACTCTGCCGTGTGAAAAAATCTGCTTAGAAATCACCGAGACAGCGGCGATGAGCAATCTGGATCAAGCCATTGAGCTGTTTACCAAGCTAAAGGCTTTGGGTTGTATGATTGCATTGGATGATTTCGGATCTGGATTGTCTTCATTTGGCTACTTAAAGAAACTTCCTGTCGATATCGTGAAAATTGATGGTCTTTTCGTGCAAGATATCAACGTAAATGAAATGGACCGCGTGATGGTTCGTTCAATCAATGACTTGGCGAAGCAACTAGGTAAAGTGACGGTGGCGGAGTTTGTCGAAAATGACCAGGTTATGCAGCATTTGATAGACCTCGGTGTGGACTACGGTCAAGGCTACGGTATTGGTCATCCTAAGCCGCTTTCTGAGCTAGTGGAGCAACTGACGGTTGTATAACCTCTGCGTAGCAAGCTCAACCTAGCATTAATAGGTAACTTAGGTATACACTCAGCGCCAGTTACCTCGATTTTTATTGGAGCCTCCTTTTGCAACTGCAATTGATCTGTGAAAACCCGTCTCAACAATCTCATCTTGATGAACTCGCTGCGCGTTGGCAGCTTTCTCACACTGACGATAGCGATTTTGCTTTGGTGCTAACCACCGAGCGTTTGGAGCTACGTAAAGTGGATGAGCCAAAGCTGGGTGCAATCTTTGTGGATTTGATTGGTGGTGCGGTAGGTCATCGTCGCAAGTTCGGTGGTGGTAAAGGCCAAGCAATTGCGAAAGCTGCGGGGTTGAACAAAGGGGTAACGCCAACCGTGTTAGACGGCACGGCAGGTCTTGGTCGTGATGCGTTTGTGCTCGCCTCGCTAGGTTGTAAAGTGCAGATGGTCGAGCGTCATCCAGTCGTAGCGGCTTTGTTAGATGATGGCTTGGATCGAGCGAAACAAGACCCAGAAATCGGCACCTGGGTATCTGAGCGCATGTCGCTAATCCATGCTTCTAGCCATGATGCGCTGGAACAATTGGCGCAAGATAAAGACTTTGTCCAGCCAGATGTGGTGTATCTTGACCCGATGTATCCGCACCCAGAAAATAAAAAGAAGTCGGCGCTCGTAAAAAAAGAAATGCGCGTTTTCCAATCGTTGGTTGGCGCCGATTTGGACGCCGATGGCTTACTAGAACCAGCCATGGCGTTAGCCACAAAGCGTGTAGTAGTTAAACGCCCAGATTATGCTAACTGGCTGAACGAGAAAAAACCGACCATGGCGATTGAAACGAAAAAAAATCGCTTCGATGTCTATGTTAAAGCATCGATGGCATAACTTCCTGACGGCTCAACTTTTCTTGTCACAGTACGGTGTGTCGTGCTGTGACTCAGCCTCTCTTTCCTCGTCTCTATTGATAGTTTTCTCTTGCTAATTCCCTTCCCTGACTGTATATCTAACTAAGAATTATTATTATTTCACTTGTTGTGATGCGGTCGATAACTGGGAAGCTGGAGTAGTAGAATGGCTAAACGTTTATGTAAAATGAGTCGCAAACAGATCGCGGCAGAACTTGGTGATATCCATCGTTTAGTTGTCGCACCAAAATTCGTTTGTCGTTCTTGCGCACGCTCTTCATCGGCCAAAGATACCCTTTGTAAGCCAGCCGCAATTCCTCCACAAAAATGCCAAGACAAGCCATTGAGTGAGCAACAAGCATGTGGCTTATTGGTTGAAGCTCTGCCATCACAAGCGATTCCAGTGACCACTAAACAAAGCAACGAAAAAGCCGCGATTGTGAAGCGTGTTGTTGAGCGTGTGAAAGAGAAAAAACAAGCCGAAAAATCTCCGGAGCCAGTAAGAGCCGACGCACCAGTATGGTTTGATTTAGCGGATAAAAAATCGCTCAAGAAAGCGAAAAAAGCACTGAAAAAGCACTATAAGCAGCAAAAGAAGTTGCTAAAAGTGGCGAAAAAACAACAAAAGTTACTTAAGCGTCAGCGCAAGCTTGAAGCGCGCAATGCGAAACTAGAAGTGCTGCTGCCAACGCCACCTAATGCTTTGATGAACGCAATCTCACAAGCCAAAGTGCATTAATCAAACAAAAAACGCTCTCCAGTCGGAGAGCGTTTTTTATTGTCGAAATGTTTATAGGATTAGCTGCGTTACTTATTGGCGTAACTCATCTCTACGCGCTTTTTCACCCAGGTTTCGTTAATCCATAGGGATAGCATGATGATCGCACCGCCAATGGCGAGTCGCATGACATCAACATCGCGGTTCCAAATCACAATGTTTACAATCAAGCCCGCCGGAACCAATGCATTGTTCATTACTGCCAGTGCACCTGCGTTCACCATAGTCGCGCCTTTGTTCCAAGCAAAGTAACCAAAACCAGAAGCAATCAACCCAAGGTATGTCAGAATGCCCCATTGCGTTGTAGTGGTTGGTAGTTTGTCGAGGTTACCCATGAGCGCGAAAGCCACGGTTGCTACACAAAGTGCACCTAAGTAGAAGTAGCCAAACACGGTGTGTTGTGGCAAATCGACGGGCTCACTCTCCATGATATATTTGTAGCCCACCTGACCGATGGCAAAGCAGAGGTTTGCTCCTTGTACGACCAAAAAGCCCAGTAGGAAATCTTCATTAATGCCTGCAAATTTAATCCAAGCGGCACCAAATACGGCTATTGCAGCGGTAACTAAGTACCAAGGTGAAAAGCGACCTTTCAAGAAGTCATAGATTAGCGTGACGTAAATGGGTGTGAATACGGTGAACAGCAATACTTCTGGCACGGATAGGAGCAAAAAAGATTGGTAGTAGAAGCAATACATCAAGCCGAGCTGGAAGCCACCGACGGTCATCAGTTTCGCGATCAGGGGTTTGCTAACGCCACGGAATTTCAAAAAGGGAATGAAAACCAGGCTCGCCAGTGCCACGCGCATGAACACCGAGAACCAAGAATCAACCTGACCGGCGAGGTAAACGCCGATCAGGCTAAATGAGAATGCCCAAAGTAGGGTAACTGCGGATAGATAAGCCATGGATGAGAATCTTTATCAACAACAAATGTGCCCGCAGTCTAACCAAGTTTTATCGCTGCGCCAATCAGTCTTTTAGCGGTACGACCAGCATATCGACTGGTGAGCAGTTAATCAGCTGTCGAGTCGAAGATAGAATCTTGCTCCAGAAATCTTGGTGATGACCACAAACCACCAAATCGATACTGTAGTCTTGAATAGTATCGCACAGCTCATTACTCAAATCGCCACTACCGACTAAAGTATGGGCAATTGGGTATTGCGCATATTCTGCGAAGTTTGCCAATTGTGTGCGCGATGCTTCCATTGCTTGATGTTGCGCTTCTGCCATATTGATATCGATAAGCCCGGTGTAGAGTTCTGCGTAGTTCACGTCGATGTGAATAAAAGAGACTTTCGCATCCAGAGGTTTAGCCAGTGATACGGCTTTCTTAATCAACACTTTACTGTCGTCTGAAAGGTCGACTGCCACAAGTATGTGTTTGTAACTCATATTGCTATCTCCTTGTAAGGTCATAGTTTTAGATTAGCACCAACCCCAAAAAAAATTTGCTGAAGTGATCTCATATCGGTGCCGTAGGTACAAAGTCTTGTCTCAGTAATCATGTTATAGTGGCGTTATACCCAAGTGACTTTGATATGCTGAAATAAGCGTAGTGTTACTGACTAGAGTTGAAGTGAAACTTCGCCGTGTCTGCCAGACCAAGCTATTCTCGCAGCGTCACTTATTTCGAGGTTACTTGGGTATATTGCATGCACAATAATAGGAGTTAACATGCTGTCTCAAACTATGGTCGAACAATTGAATGAGCAAATTAACCTAGAATTTTTCTCATCCAATCTATACTTACAAATGAGTGCTTGGTGTGAAGACAAAGGTTTTGAAGGTGCGGCTGAATTTTTACGCGCTCACGCCGTAGAAGAAATGGAGCACATGCAACGCCTATTCACTTACGTGAGTGAAACTGGCTCAATGCCAATCTTAGGCGCTATTGATGCGCCAAAGCATGACTTTGCGAGCCTAGGTGACGTTTTCCGCGAGACATTTGAACATGAGCAAATGATAACGGAAAAAATCAACAAACTGGCGCACGTTGCATTTACTAGCCAAGACTACTCAACGTTTAACTTCCTACAGTGGTACGTGTCAGAACAGCACGAAGAAGAGAAGTTGTTTAAAGGGATTTTAGATAAGATCGAACTGGTAGGTGAAGACGGTAAAGCGTTGTTCTTCATCGACAAAGATCTAGCACAAATGGCGAAAGAAGGTTCATCTTCAATCATGGATGCTCCAGCTGCGTAAACGCGTTTTGGGACGTTGTAAGTAGCGGGTAAAGACGAAGTGTTGGTCGTCTTTTTCTCTTGAGCATTGTTGAAGATGTAGGGAGGAAAAGATGATCAGTGGAGACACAATCTTATTTGCGCTAATGGTGGTAACTGGAGTTAATATGGTCCGGTATCTCACCGCTCTTCGTTCTCTAATTTATATCATGCGTGAAGCGCATCCGCTGTTATATCAGCAAGTTGATGGTAATGGTTTTTTTACCACTCATGGAAATGTCACCAAGCAGGTGAGGTTGTATCACTACATTAAAAGTAAAGAATATCATCATCACCACGATGAAATTTTTACTGGTAAGTGTGAAAGAGTGCGTGAATTGTTTGTTCTATCGACTGCGTTGCTCGGCGTGACGCTACTTGCTGCCTTCATTCTCTAAGAGTCGATGATCTAGATAGTTGTTCTGTCTGAGATTTTACGTACATACAGAGCGCTTAGAGTTTAAGCGCTTTTCCCTTTCGGTATTTGTCGGTAGAATGTCGCGCCTAGAAAGCAAGGATGTGCAATGTGCACATCCTTTTTTATTTTGATTCGATACCAATCAGTCTAAGAGCTACCGATGAGTAAGAAATTTGATGTTGTTGTAATTGGCGCAGGCGCAGCAGGTTTAATGTGTGCTGCAGAAGCAGGCAAGCGAGGCCGCCGTGTTTTGGTGCTCGATCATGCTAAAAAGCCAGGACGTAAAATCCTTATCTCGGGCGGTGGTCGTTGTAACTTCACTAACTACGACGTTTCAGCTAATCACTATTTGTGTCAAAACCCGCACTTTGTTAAGTCGGCGCTCTCCCAATACACTAACTGGGATTTCATCTCGATGGTGTGTAAACATGGCATTGATTTCGAAGAGCGTGATCACGGCCAGTTGTTTTGTGTCGATGCATTTACGGCCAAAGATATCGTGAAGATGTTGTTAGCTGAGTGTGACATGCCGAACATCGAGCAGCGTTACCAATGCGATGTTCATTCGATTGAAAAAATTGATGAAGGCTTTCGTTTGCATGCTGGTACTGAGATTGTCGAATGTGAGTCTTTAGTTATCGCAACAGGTGGCTTGTCGATGCCAAAACTGGGAGCGACACCATTTGGTTATAAAGTCGCGGAACAATTTGGTCTTCGAGTTATCCCAACCACGGCAGGTCTTGTACCATTTACTCTGCATAAAGAAGACAAAGAAGACTTTGCTGAGTTATCTGGTATCGCGGTACCTGCGGAAATTACGGCTGAAGATGGCACCATGTTCAAAGAAGCCCTGTTGTTCACACATCGTGGTTTATCTGGTCCAGCAGTGTTACAGATTTCTTCATTCTGGCGGGCCGGACAAAAGGTGTTGATCAATCTTGTGCCAAACGATGATGTTGCTGAGTTATTAGAACGCAGTCGTGAGAAGCATCCAAATCAGTCACTCAAGAATACGCTTGCCAAAGTGCTGCCTAAGCGTCTGGTTGAAGTCTTAATTGAACGTAAAGAGCTAGTCGATAAACCGCTAAAACAGTTCAATCAAAAGGAGCTTGCGGCGATTGTGGAGCGCCTAGAGCATTGGGATATCGCCCCGAATGGCACTGAAGGCTACCGAACTGCGGAAGTGACACTCGGCGGTGTCGATACTGATCACTTATCCTCGAAAACCATGGAATGCAAAGACATTAAAGGGCTTTATTTTATTGGTGAGGTGATGGATGTGACTGGTTGGCTAGGGGGCTACAATTTTCAGTGGTGCTGGTCGAGCGGCTTTGTTGCGGGGCAGTGGGTTTAATCAAACACCAAACGCAGCCTAACTGCATAAAAGATAAGATACAAAAAGAGCACTGAATAAAAGTCAGTGCTCTTTTTGTATTCCCATAGCGAGTTACTCGTCTTGATACTTTTCGAGTTTGTTATAGAGCGTTTTCACGCTAATGCCTAACTCCTGCGCTGATTCCGTTTTATTGCCTTGATTCTCTTCAAGGGTATTGAGAATGGCGGCTTTTTCTAGCTCTTCTAGCGAAACGCCCGCCGGAACAAGGTCTTCGATGCTGGTGCCTGTTTCCAATGGTGGTGTGTCGAAGATAAGGTGTTCATCTCGGATGGTGTCATCAGCCAAAATAAATGCACGCTCGATCGTGTGTTTGAGCTCACGGACATTACCTGGCCAGTCGTGTGCAGCGATTTTTTGGATCGCAGAGTCAAGAATCGTTTTGGTTTTTGCCTCATTGGCGTTGCGGTGCGCGATAAAGTGCTTGGCCAGACCGACGATATCACCGCCTCGTTCTCGCAGTGGCGGTATCGTTAATGGGAAATGCGATAAGCGGAAAAACAGATCTTCACGCAGGAACTGCTCCTCAATGGCGATTTTAGGATCACGGTTTGTAGCAGCAATGATGCGAGTATTAGCGATATGAACCGTATTACTGCCAACTGGGCGATACTCTCCGGTTTCTAGCACCCGTAATAGCTTCACTTGATGCTCGATAGGCATCTCGGTGATTTCATCTAAAAATAGGGTGCCGCCCTCTGCCTGCTTAAATACACCTTGGTGAGTTTTATTTGCTCCGGTAAAAGCGCCTTTCTCATGGCCAAACAGTTCACTATCAACCAATTCAGGGCTAATGGCACCACAGTTAATCGCTATAAAGGGCTGTTGTTTACGCTCACTCGCTAAGTGGATGGTCTGCGCCACCAGTTCTTTGCCTGATCCACTTTCACCGACAATAAGGACGTTGGCTTCTGTTTTAGCAACGCGCCTGATCATACGATAGAGCTGATGCATCGGAGAGGAAGAGCCGACCAAAAGACCAAATTGGTCAAGATCGCTGGTGGACACTTTACGCCCTTGATCTTGTTTGTGTTGATAGTACTGGCTGACTTCGCTCAGGGTGTCCGTCAGAATGGCAATATCAACGGGCTTTCTGTAGTGAAAAATAGCACCCAAGTTCATCAGCTTATCCAAGTTCTCGTTTGGAGCGCCTGAGCTAATGATGATCAAGTCCATATCGTAGATGTCTTCGATATTAGAAAGACGTTGATAATCTGCACTAGTAAAGTGGGCGACTTCAACAATCGCAACTTCCGGTTTGAGTTGTAGGAAATCTTCAATCCATTGGTCTGCGGCATCGATGTCATGCAGACGAAATTTGTTCAGTTCCTGGCAAGAAGCGATGGCATTTTTAAGTGATGGATCTTGTATTCTTAGAAACAGGCTTGGCATCGACATAGAAATGTCCTCTTTACTATGACAGAAACAATGTACGTGGATTATTCTCACTTCACAAGACAAAATATTGTCAGCATAGATTTAAGGATTTGTTCGGTATTTTTATGTTGTTAGCCCCTTTTTGATATATATCGGTGAGAGCCATCAGTAGATATTTCCTTTTGTTCAGATTTTTATTTTTTAAATAATAATTTTGCTATTAATTGATTCTGGAGAAATAGCCTTTCTGTTTTATCAGGTTATTTCGGCACAAGTGACGGAGGCTTATCACCGATTAAAAATTACATTTTTTACGTGTAAATAATTCATGCTTATACTTTATTGCTCATCTCATTTTTACCTCTTTTCTTTATTAGTTAATTAAAAACAATAAGTTATAAAGTTGGCACATGGTTTGCTCCTAGGGAAGTGCAACGTCAATAAAGGAGAATTACCATGAATAACATCGCAGCTAAAATTGTACTTACGTCAGTTCTTGCTACTTCATCTACAGCAGTCTTAGCGAGTGATAAATGGGAAAAAGAATCCATGGACGCTTGGCTAGATGGTAAAGCTGAAACCACACTACTGCTAAACAGCAATCTCAACTCTTTTGATATCAATACCGATGTTGAGAATCAGGTCGTTACCCTTTCTGGTTCGGTAAACAATGATCTTGAAAAATCACTTGCCGAAGAGCTTGTTACTGGTCTTGATGGTGTGAAAAAAGTAAACAACGAATTGTCAGTAGTGAATGAAGGCAAGAAAGAAACTGATTCAGAAGCTTTAGCTACACTGACCGATTCTAAAATCACGACTATAGTTAAAACGCGCCTACTAATGGATACCAATGTGAGTGGTACGGATATTGATGTAACGACAGAACGCAAAACGGTAACGTTGGCAGGTAAAGTTAATTCAGATGCGGAGCATGATCTTGCAATTTCAATTGCAAATAACACCAATGACGTAAATAAGGTGATTGATAAGCTAGAAGTGGTTCAATAATAGCGAGCCGAGTGATTTAACCCACTTTTATTAGGAGGTAACACTATGGTTCGTTGGATGTTTATTTTTCTGGCACTGGCACTAATTTCTGCACTATTAGGCTTTACTGGTATTGCAGGAGCTGCTGCCTCTATCGCGCAAGTGATATTTTACCTATTCCTATTGTCATTAATTGTATCAATAGTGATTGTTCTGCTAGGAAGAAAAAACGTAAATAGATAGGAGATTCCATGCAACTTACGTCATTTATTTACCGTATCGCCGCAGTATTCGGTTTGGTGTTTGCGTTGGCAGCTTGTAGTGAAGAAGGGCCAATGGAACAGGCCGGCAAAAAGATAGATGAAGCCGCCGAAGAAACCCAAAATGCGATTGAAGATGAATGTGAAAACATTAAAGAAAATCTAAACGCTGAAGACCAAGACTGTTAGCCGAATCAGGTTAGGTTTTTTACGCATAGCTATGTAAGAGAGGGGCGGTCAATCACCGCCCTTCCTTTTGTCCCAATTGTTTACAATCAGATAAGGAGTCAAAGATGAAAAACATATTTGATGTACTGAAAGAGAGTCATGAAAAGCAGCGCCTTTTACTCGATGCTCTGATGGAAACGTCTGGAGATTCCCCCGCTCGTGAAGAGTTTTACCACAACCTTAAAGAGGAACTCGAACAGCACGCAGCGGCAGAAGAGCGATTTTTCTACGCGCCTTTAATAGATAGCGATAAGACCATTGATCTCACTCGCCATGGCATCGCAGAGCATCATGAAATTGATAAAGTGATTGCACAGCTTGATGCAACCGATATGAGCTCGCCAGCGTGGCTCAACCTAATGAAAACCTTGCGTCACAAAGTGTTGCACCATCTTGAGGAAGAAGAACAGCGTTTCTTCCAGTTAGCCGGCAAAGTAATGACCGATAAGCAGAAAATGAAACTAGCGGATGGTTATGTTGAAGAGATGGCAAGCTAGGTAGAGTGTTGGACCTTTTCGTGCCATTTCGGCACGGGAAGGCACTCAATCAAGGCGTTTACTCAAGTTCATGTATCCAAGCTCAATCCCCCGCGTATTCTAACTTCCACTAAAAAGTGCACTCGCTGAAGGCAAGGAGAGCGAATGTTTATCATCAAATATTATATTCTTGGCGCTCTGATCAGTTTATTGGCCGCTATATATACGCCTCAAATTATCGTTAGTTTGCTGTTCTTGTGGATATCTCTTTCTTTAGCGTTGGTCAGCGTAGCCTACGTATTCGACATTCCCTCTATTTTTAGAAAAAACCAAGATGGCAAGATTGTCAGGTGGATTCGCTGGGCATTCATCCCATTTCTATTGGGGGCTAGAGCGTATAACGCCTGGGAAAGACGGCGTGATACAGTGCCTCCAATCCAAAAAGTCAGCGACAATTTATACCTATCTCGCCGTTTGTTTCAGAGTGACTTAGATTTTCTCGAATCCAATGAAATCTCTTGTATTGTCGATGTCACCGCAGAATTTGCAGGCCTTGAAAGTGCGATGACCGACAAGCAGTTTCATTACCTTTCGATTCCGGTACTCGACCACAAAGCCCCGACGCTAGAGCGCCTTCGCCATGCGATTAACTGGATTGATACTCAAATCTCGTGCTCGCGGGCAGTGGTTGTGCATTGTGCGTTAGGGCGTGGTCGTTCAGTGTTTGTTGTGGCGGCGTATTTACTGAGCAAAGACCCGTCACTGACGGTTGAATCCGTGATGAAAAAAATCAATGACGTACGCAGTACCGCGAGATTGAATAAATTACAGATTAGGACGTTACGAGCGATCAGTGAAAAAGGCGTACTGGGGCTGGATCAATCCACTTGGATGGTGGTTAACCCTGTTGCAGGTGGCGGCAAATGGGAGGAAAACGAACAGCACTTGATTCGTGAACTAACCAAAAAATATCGCTTGAGTATTCATCAAACCACCACAAACCTCAGCGCCGAGCAGCTAACACAACAGGCAAAAGAAAGTGGAGCTAAGCAAATCATCGTAGCTGGTGGCGATGGCACAGTAACAGAGGTGGCGAGCCAATTGGTGGATACCGACCTCAAACTCGGTATTGTTCCGCTCGGAACTGCCAATGCGTTATGTCATGTGCTCTATGGCGTTGGCGCAAAATTCTCACCGGTCGAAAAAGCGTGTGAAGCGTTGCTTGGCGGACACTGCCAACGTATTGATACTGCGGAATGTAATCAGCGGCTTATTTTATTGGTCTTAGGCATTGGGCTAGAACAGAAAATGATCGAGCACGCTCAGCGAGAAGAGAAAAATGTTTTTGGACAACTCGCTTACCTCACCGGCTTTTTTAATGCTGTAGTGGCGGAAGAAACGCAAGCTTTAACCGTTTCGTTAGATGCTCCAACTGGAGATGGAAACCACGACAATAATACACAAACGCTTGACGTCCATAGTTTTGTCGTTGCGAATATCGCTCCATTTAGTACGTTGCTTGCCCAAGGTGGTGATGCGCCGCAGCCTGATGATGGCAAGCTGCATATCACATATTTAGATAACACCGAGTCTTTAGGCGGACGTCTTATCGCATTGTCGGATCTGACATTAACGAGCGTAGGCGCACAGGAAGAATCGACACATTTTCAATACGCGACGGCTCAGAGCGTCACTATTTCTGCGAATAAACCGATTGAGTATGTGATTGATGGTGAACTGTATTCTGATGAGCAACTGGCAATCAAGCTGCGTCCAAAGTCATTGAACGTATTTGTTCCAAGCCAGAGACGTAAATCAGCTTCGCTTTAACACAGATAATCCGCGGATAACGCGCCATTTGCTTCGTATTCTACATGGCGCTTTTTCTGTGTTGTTTGATGATTTGGTGTGCGTCGTAAAAAGGCTATTAAGGTCGCTGCGTAGATGCAGCGGCTTTTTTCTATCTGCACCTTTTACTAGGTTGATTGGGGATGTGGTTTAAACAAAGTGAAAGAAAGAAGGGCGAGTACAATTACTCACCCTGAGGTAAGTGCTTTTCAATTTCATCGTTTTCAACTTGTAAAGCAGCTAACCAATAAGAAACAAGTGCGGTTAAGTTGGTGTCGTCAATGGCTCTAAGCAGGGCTTTTAAATCATCTAACAGTAGTTTATTCATAAAATGCATTTCTTTGTAATTGCCTAACTCGGCAACGCCGTATTCGGTGGCATTTTCTGCAATGAATTGTTCACCGTCTTGATCGAAGAACAGCTTCGCCATCTTTTTGATCATCACTTTTTCTATTTTCACGAATCGATATGCCGCTCTTGCGAGTGTCATATGTGATTGCGGGTTAACGAGAGGCAAACACGTTTGGCGATGGTGTGTCATTTTTACGAGTAGCTCCCTTACTCGATTGTTATCCAATGTCATAGTGACCTCTTTATTTATGACTATTGTCGTGGGGCATTTCTCGTGATGGTTATGTTAATGCGCCTGTGGGCTTGTCAGAAATGGCCAAAGCAAGTTGGCCATTTCTTTGCTCAATACTGAGCTTTATTGCAAAGGCGACCACCAAGTTTTAGCTAATAAGGCTGATGCTGCTGAGTTTTTCTTTGCAGCTTTTTATATCGCTACGAACTTTCAGCAGAACCGAGTTATCCGCCTGCTCTGGGTGGGAAGTAATCAAATTCTCAATCTCTTTGAGTACCTTGCTTTCGACACCTTCAAGCTGTTCTAAATACATAGACTCTTTGTCAGAGGACACTTCCTTCATCACGTCGCTGTAGACCTCACGCGCCTTGATGGTGTAGGAAACCGGAGTGTCGTCGGCAGATTCTTCATTGTTACTTGCTAGAGAGTAGGGAGTGAGCTCAATGACTGCACGCTCACGTACTCTGAGCAGTTCTACCAACACATTATTCAAAGAAGTGTTGTCGATGTTCTCGATGGCCTTGTTGTAAATTTCATTTCCGCTTTCGATAAGCTCAATGATTGAGGCGATGTTTTCATTTTTCATATGCCACTCCTTATTTACTGGTGATAGGGGTGTTTGAGCGTATGGAATACAAACACGATGTTTCGTCTTCAGTTGCAGGTTGTATGCCAATGAACTTTAAGTCTTATTAATCAGTGACTTAATATCTTGTTTTGCAATAACTTGCTAACAGTCGGTAAGGCGCTAAGAAAAAATTACAAGAATGGCGGGGAAAGCCTGGAAAGAATTACACGTACAGATACGGCTTTTTATCAAAATAAAAATAAAATCAATAAAAAACAATAACTTAAAATTCTGGCATGGATATGGCTTTGTAGGGAGTAAGTGAGGTCAAACATTGTTTCACTTGATTCACTATTCAACTCATTAATGGAGGCTAGTTATGGCTACTACAAAAGAAAGCACAGTAAAACCTCAAGAGCAGTTAGAAGAAGCATATCACTTAGCGGAACAAGCCACGACGGAAGCCGTTGGCGCGATGAAAGACCAAGCCAAAGAGAAGCTGGATGTAGGTGCACAGCAAGTTCAGCAGGCGACTAAGTCGGCAGAAAATGTAATCAAGGAGCGCCCATTGCTGAGCATAGGCTGTGCCTTCCTTGCTGGTTGGGCGGTTTCGAAGCTGATCAAATAATAGTGGTCATCAAGGATTAAGCCACACAACAGAAAGGCGAGGCTTCACATGAATAACTCAGGGCAAGTTACCAATCAGCAATCAGGCTCGGCGGCTTCAGACAGCGGCCGAGCCCCTGATGGGGCAGAAGAACAGGATATCCAACAAACCATTAATGGTTTGAGCAGCATTCTTGCGCAATTGGACCAACTGACGAAATCGCTAAAAGCATGGTCAGGTTCAACGTTGGATTTGTTCCTCTTGGAGATGAAAGTTAACGTGTCCGCAGTGCGTCAGATTTTGCTGTGTACCGTTGTTTTTACCCTATTGTCGGTATTGTTCGTATTCAGTTTGTGCCTTGCCTCTGGGGTGGTGGCTTATCAGTTAACTGCCAACGTATATGTTGCCGTGGGTGTATTTATCACATCATTAGGCTTGGCATTATTTGCTTTAGCCTGGTGGCAGAAGCGTTTAGTTGGATTTCTTGGATTCAAAAATACGACAGAACAATTACAGGAGGGGTGGGATGCGCTCGCTACAAAAGCTCAATCGAGCCATGCGGATCAAGCGGATGGAAGGTAAAGCGTCTCTAGAGCAATGCTGTTTGTCGATGGAAATGTTCACGTTTACCACCAAGAAGTTTGTGAGAGAAAACCCTTGGACGACATTAGGCATTAGTGCTGTCGTTGCCGTTACCGCTGCAAAAGCAGGTCGATTGTCTCGACTGACTTCTTCTATTTCGTCAATGGGGCTATTGGTTAGCAGCGTGTCTGATATTACCGATTCGCTCACAAAGCCGGTCGCAGCAGCTTCTCTGGATGAGTCAGATGCGGAGCAAAATGGAAATGCAGCAACACAAAACAAATAAGCAACGCTGCGACGACAGAGGGCGAACCACTCTAATAGCGGATTTCACCGCAAAATTTTCTTACCGATTCTGAGCTTATTATGACAGCGAAATTGAACATTCCTGCCAACACTGCGATTGGTGCAACGCTTCTCGTCCTGTTACTCGTCCCAGGGCTGTATTTTGCCAAGCCAATATTGTTACCTATTGTACTTAGCACCTTTATTTCTCTGCTGTGCAGTCCTTTCATTAATTATCTTGAAGACAAAGGCTTACCACGTGCTATTACCGTCGTGTTGACACTGTCATTCCTCGTTGGCGCCTCAATTATTGGTCTTGCCGCCATGTCGGAGCCCGCCAAGCAATGGTGGTCTGAGCTGCCCAGTATCGTGAAAAATGTGTCGCAAGAAGTAAGTGAAGTTACTAAAGCTTCGGCTGATCACCTTAATACTCCATTGAATATCGCCAATGATATGAGTATGGATGAGGTCGGGAACAACACCGTCTTTTCTTTGGTAAAAACGCTCGCGACCACTACGCCGACGATTTTGACACAAGCGATGATCGTGCTGTTTATGGTTTACTTTATGCTCAATCATGGACGAAGCTTATTTCGAAAGTCAGTGTCTTACTTACATGGGTTTGCCAAGCAGCGCCAAGCGATTGAACTGGTCAAAGCACTACAGAAAGACCTATCTCGATACATTGGCACTATCACGTTGGTGAATGCGGGACTTGGGTTGAGTGTTGGGGCGGTGTTTTTTGTTTTAGGCCTTGAGGACCCGTTCTTGTGGGGCGCGTTTGCTGGCGTGATGAATTTTGCGCCGTATCTCGGCCCAGTCATCTCCATGGTGAGTTTCGGTTTTGTGGCTTATCTGCAGTTGGAGTCGGTCAGTTTTATGCTGACGGTGGTGTCTATCTATTTACTGCTCAATTTGATTGAAAGTCAGTTTGTTACACCAACACTATTGGGGAAAAGGTTTAACTTAAACCCGTTAGTGATTTTTGTTTGGCTTGTTTTTTGGGGCTGGCTTTGGGGCGGAATGGGACTATTGATCGGTGTGCCGTTGCTGGTTTGTATCAATATTTTGGTTGATCGTCTAGAGCTATGCCAATCAACCCAAAATCAAGCAAAACAAATCACCTCCGCGGACGTGGCACCGCGAGAGTGACTTGAGGAGCAAGCTGGTTCAACGAAACAGTTTTTCAGCGCTCACTGGCTGACTAAATAAATATCCCTGACCATAAATACAGCCTTTTTCGAATAAATAATCGGCTTGTTCCCGAGTTTCTATCCCTTCCGCGACGACTTTCAACGACAGCGTTTTTCCCATGGCAATAATGGCATTCACAATCGCGTTGCTGTCGCTATTACTTGGGACATCACTGACAAATGAGCGGTCAATTTTCAGTTTGTTGATTGGCAAACCTTTCAAGTAAGACAAAGACGAATAGCCAGTTCCAAAGTCATCCAGAGAAATCTCAATACCCAGCTCTCGTAATTGATTTAACGATGCAATGGCTTGTTGAGGGTCGATCAGTAAAAAGCTCTCTGTGATCTCCAAATCTAACCGTTGGGCAGGGTATCCGGTGTTATCGAGGATAGTACTTAATCGCTGAATGAAATTTGACTGCTGAAGCTGCAATGCAGAAACATTGACGGCGATTTTGCCAAACTCGATGCCCTGGTCCAGCCAAGCATTACCTTGCAAACAGGCTTGTTGTAACACCCACTCACCAATGCTTTGAATCAGCCCTGTTTTTTCTGCAATTGGAATAAAGTCTGCTGGTGGTACAAGGCCAAACTCTGGATGCTGCCAGCGTAATAAAGCTTCCACGCCGACAATCGTATTTTGTTCCAAATTGTATTGCGGTTGGAATTCTAACCGGAGTTGTTGTTTTTCTATTGCTTGATGCAAAGCGGATTGAATGCGTACATGGGATACGGATTTATCGGTCAAATCCGGTGAGTAAAACGCGTAGCCGTTGCGTCCATTTTTCTTCGCTAAGTACATCGCGGTGTCTGCGTTTTTCAGTAAGGTTTCACTGTCTTGACCGTCTCTTGGGTACAAGGCAATACCAATACTTGTCGAGACACGAAGTGAGTCGTGGTTTGCCAAGTCGAATGGTTGCTGGAATACGCTTAGAATATCGCCGACGGTTTCCAATAAGGAAACATCACTATGGATGTCTGGCAAAATAATCACAAATTCATCGCCGCCAATGCGAGCCACATGCGCATTGAGGTGAAGCACATCTTGCAGACGAATCGCTAACTTAGACAGCAATTGGTCACCACAGAAGTGGCCCATGCTATCGTTGATGTGTTTGAAATGGTCGATATCTAAGAATAGGGTGGCAAACGTCTGCTGGCTTTTGTGTCCGGTTTCGATGTGTTGCTCGAGTAAGCTAAGTAAATGAGTGCGATTAGGTAGATTGGTTAATGGATCGTAAAAAGCCATGCGCTGCAGCTTTTCTTCGTGTGCCTTACGCACAGAGATATCTTCAAACACACAAATGTAGTTAATAAGGTGGTTTTTATCGTCCATTACGGCGCTAATGGTCGCTAATTGCGGATAAATGCTGCCATCTTTCTTTCTGTTGATGAATTCGCCTTTCCATTGGCCTTTGTTTTCGAGTTGATGCCACAACTGTTGATAGAAACCTTGATCATGATGACCTGAGCGCAGAATTCGTGGGTTTTTTCCTATCACCTCTTCAGAGCGGTAACCTGTAATTTGGGTAAAAGCCGTGTTTACATCAATGATGTTGGCATTGCGGTCTGTAATGACCATGCCTTCTTGCGAATTGTTGAAAATTTGGGACGCTAAGGAGAGCTGCGTTTCTACCATTTTTCGGCGGGTGATGTTACGTGTCATCCCCAGAATGCCGATTAAGTTTCCCGCATGATCACGGACAGGAGACTTAATGGTTTCTAGCCAAGTGGGGTTATTGTTTTCATCAATTTGACGGCATTCTTCAACAATATTTTGCGTGCCAGTGGCTACCACCAATTTATCGGCATCAATGAATTTTTCCGCACGTTCATGGCTAAACAGGGCAAAATCGTCTTTGCCAATGATTTCACTGTTGGTTTTTTGCCACGCATTTTCTACGCTTCGGTTGGTCATCGAATAAAGACCATCCATGCCTTTTATCCATACGTGGTCTTCAAGGCAGTCGATAAACTCTTGTAGTGTTGGTGTTGGCTTTATTTCCGCGCTTTGATGTCGCGTTTGTTCTTGCTGACAGTGCAAGTTGATATCAAAGCTGATCCGCCCCGCGATTGCGCTTAGCCATGCCGAAACAACCGTTGATTGATCATTAGGGTGAGTCAGTGTCAGTACGGCAAGCAATTCGCCATTAGGTAGCCAAATCGGTCCAATGCTCAAGGTTTGCTCTTCAAAGGGGGTATGGCTAACTGTAAAATCTGTCGGCGTAAAGTGATCGACAACTTGCGTTATCACATCGACGATAGCACGATGATTTTGGGTTGAGGTGGACACCTCAGTCGATAGCCACTGCTGAGTATCGCTCAGAGTATAAAGCTGTCCCTGAGCTTGAGTTACATTACAGCATTGTCGCAGAACGTGTTGCCAGTCTGCCATCAAAGGCGAAGGAATAGCGAAGCGAAACATAATTAATAACGAGTCCTAAATCGCCCAAAGGTAATTATATTAGAATCTAGCGTAAGCTATTGGGCTTTGTGAGTATCGTATCCAACGCGTAGCTAAATCCTAGCAGCGTAAAGTGCTTTCTATCATTAAAATGTTATCTATATCTCTTTTTTATCCAACTTATTGCATCGTTTTTTAGGGCTTTTGATAGGTGATTAAGAAGCGTTTACCGCTTTGGTTTTCTTGCCCCATGAGACTTGCTGAATGACTAAGCCACTGATGATCAATACTAGGCCAATCAAGGTTGAAGGGTGAATTTCTTCGCCGATGATGGTAGCTAACAACATGAGTGAGATAAATGGAGAAGCAAAGATCAGATTACTGATACGCGCGGTGTTTTGCGTTGATTTGAGTGCGCTCAGCCACAAAACGAAAGTGATCCCCATTTCAAACAGTCCGACATACGTCACCGCTGCCCAGCCTTTAGCTGAGATCATCTGCCAGCCAGCACCTTCATAAAGACTTAAACCAATGGCGAATGGAATAGCGACCAAAAAGCCGAGCAGAACGCCAACCACAGGGTCGGCCTTATTTTTGGTATTTAAAATCCAGTAACCGGCCCACAGCAGCGTTGATAGCAGCGCAAGACCAACACCCAACGGGCTCTCAAATTCCATGCCTAAAAGATTGCCTTGTGTGGCAATCACTATCACGCCGACATAACTAAAACCGCAAGCCAGCCAGTCCTTACCACGGATCTTTTGTCCTAAGAAAACAGCGGCCATTAGCGTTAAGGTGATGGCCCAGCTGTAGTTGATCGCTTGAGCCTGAGATGCGGGCAGCAAGTCATATGCTTTGAACAGAATAACGTAATACGCCAAAGGGTTAATCAACCCAAGCAGTAGGTAATACCAAGGGTTTGAGAAAAATGTAGCACTTAACTGGCCCAATTTACCTTGCACACCACAGATTACTGTTAGCGCAATCGCAGAGACGATGCTGGCAATGCATAGCATTTGAATAGGCGTAAATTCTGCCAACGTGAGTTTAAATGCGGTTGCAACGGTAGACCAAAGTAATACTGCTGAGAGCCCAAATCCTAGGGCGCGACGCTCGTTCATGATGCCTCTGCGTGATGATGTGCCGCTCGGTTTGGATAATTTGAGCGGAAGAAAGAATATTATAGGAAGGCCTAGTGTATGCGAGGATTTTTCATCCAACAAACTGGACATTTATCCAGTGTCTAAATACCATTGTTATAGATACAAAACACAGGCTAACTCGCTATTATGCAATGGATTCTTGAGTACCAATCTCTCATTCTCTCTTCTCTTTGTGCTGCCACGCTTAGTGGTGTCGCTGCCGGTTGGTGGGTGAAACAGCGTTTTATCACCCAAACTCAGCTTCTCGAGCAACAACTTGTTTCAGAAAAACAGCTTCATCAACAGCAACTTGAACAGGTCAAGCAAAGCCTTGCCGATGCTCAGCAAGAGTTGGATGAATTAGATGATGAGCGCGATAAAGCCGCGTTTGAAGTACGCCAAACACATGGAAAGCTGATGGCAGCAATGGAAAAACTGCGTTACTTCGAGGCTGTAAAGCAAGAGCGCCAGCAATACTTTGATGAGCTTGGCCAAATGCGTGAACACAAATCACGTCTAGAAACGCAGCTGCGTGAACAGCAAGCTCGCCATGAGCAAATTAACCAAGCTAATGCCGAAAAACTGCAAATTTTAGAACAAGCAGAAGCACGCTTGAAACAACAATTTGAGCACTTGGCCAATCAACTGTTTGAAGAAAAAACCGCGAAGGTCGATTTGCAAAACCGTCAGAGTTTAGAAGGCTTGTTGTCACCGCTTAGAGAACAGTTAGAAGGGTTCAAAAAGCACGTTAATGACAGCTTTAGTCAAGAAGCTAAAGAGCGCCATACCTTAGTGCATGAGCTGAAAAACCTGCAACGTTTGAACGAGCAAATGACGCGCGAAGCGGTTAATTTGACCCAAGCGTTGAAAGGGGACAACAAACAGCAAGGTAACTGGGGCGAAGTGGTGCTCGCTAGGGTACTTGCCGAATCTGGCTTGCGTGAAGGGCACGAATATCAGACTCAGGTGAACTTACAAAATGAAGCTGGCAAGCGTTACCAACCTGATGTCATTGTTCATCTCCCACAAAACAAACAAGTGGTTGTGGATTCTAAAATGGCGCTGGTTGCCTATGAGCGCTACTTCAACGCCGAAACTGATGCTGAGCGCGATCAGGCTTTGAATGCGCATTTAGCCGCTCTACGTGCACATATCAAAGGGTTAAGCATGAAGGACTACCACAAACTCAAAGGTATTCAGAGTTTGGACTATGTTCTGATGTTTATCCCGGTTGAGCCGGCGTTCCAAGTCGCGATTCAAGCCGATCCAAGTTTGATCAAAGACGCGATGGAGCAAAACATCATTTTGGTGAGCCCAACAACGTTGCTGGTGGCATTGCGCACCATTGATAATCTATGGCGCAATGAACGCCAAAATGAAAACGCCAAAATGATTGCGCAGCGTGCGACAAAACTCTACGACAAATTACGATTGTTTGTAGACGACATGGAGGGGCTCGGTGGTGCGCTGGATAAGGCGAATCAAAGCTATCAAGGTGCGATGAACAAGCTTGCCACAGGGCGCGGAAATGTGATTCGCCAAGCCGAAAGCTTTAAACACTTGGGAGTTGAAATTAAACGACCGATTTCTTCCGACCTCGCGCAGTTAGCGCAGAGTGATGCATTTTCAGAAAATGACCCGTTAGTAGAAAGACATCCGGCTGAGGATAAAGTAAACTAATCGCCCGCAGTGCAGTGGGCGATTTTATTTGTCAACAAACGCCCCGTAGAGGAAAGCGCTGCCTAAGAGGAATTAGAATGACGGACACAAGTTTGCAATCCAATACAGCGTTAGAGAATGAAACCACTCACTTTGGTTTCTCTACAGTGGCAAAAGACGAAAAAGTGACTAAGGTTGCCGAAGTATTCCACTCCGTGGCAACAAAATACGACATCATGAATGACCTGATGTCAGGTGGTATTCACCGCCTTTGGAAGCGCTTCACTATCGATTGTAGTGGCGCTCGCCCTGGCCAGCGTATTCTTGACCTAGGTGGTGGTACGGGGGATTTGACGGCGAAATTCTCGCGCATTGTTGGCGATGAAGGCCATGTCATCCTTGCCGATATCAATAACTCAATGCTTAACGTTGGTCGCGATAAACTGCGTGACAACGGTATTGTGGGTAACGTGCATTACGTTCAAGCCAACGCAGAAGAACTGCCGTTCCCTGATGATTATTTTGATGTTATCACCATCAGTTTTTGTTTGCGTAATGTGACAGACAAAGACAAAGCGCTTCGTTCAATGTTCCGCGTACTGAAGCCAGGCGGCCGTCTATTGGTGTTGGAATTTTCAAAACCAGTGCTAGAGCCGTTATCGAAAGTATACGACGCATATTCATTCCACTTGTTGCCGAGAATCGGTGAGCTAGTTGCGAATGACTCAGAGAGTTACCGCTACCTAGCGGAGTCAATCCGTATGCATCCAGACCAAGAAACGCTGGAAGGCATGATGCAAGACGCAGGTTTTGAAAACACCAAATACTACAACTTAACTGGTGGTATTGTGGCTTTGCATCGCGGTTATAAATTCTAAGGGTTAACGGCATGCCATTTGAACCACTTATCACCGCTGTGATTGAAACGTCACTGAATACACTGATCAAAGACGACCCAGCATTGGGCCGTCGTTTAGCGCGTCTAAAAGGTCAAGTTATTCAAGTTCACCTGAAAGAGATCAATAAAACACTGACATTCGTTTTTAGTCAGCAAATTGATGTGCTTGGTCATTACGAAGGGCAGCCTAACTGCTATCTATCGCTCAACTTGAGTGTGTTACCAGAGCTGCGCGATCAGGCCAACATCACTCGTCTTATTAAACAAGATAAACTTGAACTCGAAGGCGATATTCAATTGGCGCAGAAATTCTCTCAGTTGATGGTGGATTGCAAACCAGATGTTGAAGAGTGGTTGTCTCGCGTGACTGGCGATGTCGCCGCACATACCTTTGTGCAAGGTTCAAAAAACATCGGCAACTTTCTTGCGTCTCAAGCAGAAAAACACCAGCGTCATCTTGCGCAAGTAGTGACTGAAGAATGGAAACTGGCTCCCGCTCCGTTAGAAGTGGCCTATTTCTGCGACCAAGTTGATGAGGTTCGCAGCCAGGCTTCTCGCATTGAAGCTCGTTTAACGGCTTTGCTGAATAAGCTGGATGCAGATAAGCCTGCATTGGAGAAACCATGACGCCAGCAGAACTAAAGCGCTTATACCACATCGCCAAAGTACAACTGGAATACGGCTTAGATGAGCTGCTTCCCGATCACCAACTGACCAAAGCTCCGCTTTTACTGCGCAAAAGCTTGTTTTGGATTAAGAACAAGCACCCA
The DNA here is from genome assembly GCF_033344235.1 of Vibrio sp. Vb1554. NCBI lineage: Bacteria > Pseudomonadati > Pseudomonadota > Gammaproteobacteria > Vibrionales > Vibrionaceae > Vibrio > Vibrio sp. Vb1554. The sequence goes on from NZ_JAWPOJ010000006.1 coordinate 68,474, forward strand.
GAAAAACCACTCGGTGAACGTCTGCGTTTAGCACTGCAAGAGCTGGGGCCGGTTTGGATTAAGTTCGGTCAGATGATGTCGACGCGCCGTGACTTATTTCCTCCGCATATCGCTGATCCCCTAGCTTTACTTCAAGACCAAGTCGCTCCTTTTGATGGCGAGTTGGCAAAAAAGCAGATGGAGCAAGCATTAGGTGGTCCGTTAGAAAAATGGTTTACCGAGTTTGATATCAAACCACTGGCGTCTGCGTCGATTGCTCAGGTACATACTGCGCGCATAAAAGACACTAACCAAGAAGTGGTATTAAAGGTTATCCGCCCAGATATTCGCCCAGTCATTGATTCAGATCTAAAACTGATGCACCGAATGGCGCGTATAGTCGCCGGAGCGATGCCTGAAGCACGTCGTTTAAAACCAGTTGAAGTCGTGCGTGAGTACGAGAAAACCCTGCTTGATGAACTCGACTTGCGACGTGAGGCGGCGAATGCCATTCAGTTGCGCCGCAACTTTGAGGGCAGCGAAGAATTGTATGTTCCTGAAGTTTTTCCCGACTTCAGTAATGAAACTGTCATGGTTTCTGAGCGAATATATGGCATTCAAGTCTCTGATATTGAAGGCTTGAAAGCAAATGGCACCAATATGAAATTGCTCGCGGAACGCGGTGTGAGTGTGTTCTTCACTCAGGTGTTCCGAGACAGCTTTTTCCATGCCGATATGCATCCGGGTAATGTGTTCGTCAAACCCGAACATCTAGAGAACCCAATGTGGATAGGGATAGATTGCGGAATCGTTGGTACACTTAATAGCGAAGACAAGCGTTATCTGGCGGAAAACTTCCTGGCGTTTTTCAATCGTGACTACCGCCGAGTGGCGGAGTTACATGTGGATTCAGGGTGGGTGCCTGCGGATACCAATGTCGATGAGTTTGAGTTCGCGATTCGCATTGTGTGTGAGCCTATTTTTGCTAAGCCATTGTGCGAAATCTCCTTTGGTCATGTGTTGTTGAATTTGTTCAACACGGCACGTCGATTCAATATGGAGGTTCAGCCACAGCTTGTACTGTTGCAAAAAACGCTGTTGTACGTGGAAGGGCTTGGTAGGCAGCTATATCCTCAACTTGATTTGTGGGAGACCGCAAAACCATTCCTGGAGGAATGGATGATGAATCAAGTTGGGCCGCAAGCTCTAGTGAATGCGATTAAAGACCGCGCACCATTTTGGGCAGAGAAATTACCTGAACTGCCAGAGCTACTTTACGATAGCCTGAAACAAGGTAAAGCGATGAATCAACGTATGGATCAGCTTTATCAAGGGTATCGCCAGAGCAAGCGCCAGCAGGCGACAGGAAAGTTTTTGTTTGGCGTTGGCGCGACTTTAGTCGTATGCTCGGCAATATTGGTGAACGATGCTTTTGAGCAGCTTTCGTTGGCCTGCGGTATCGCAGGTGTCACATTTTGGCTGCTTAGTTGGCGAGCTTATCGTCAATAGACGTTAAACTCTTGAAATATTTTTGTTTGTTTAAAGACCCGAGGTAAAGAGAATGGGTGGTATCAGTGTTTGGCAACTTCTAATCATTGCTGTAATTGTTGTATTGCTATTCGGAACAAAGAAACTACGCGGTATCGGTGGCGATCTGGGTGGTGCCGTTAAGGGCTTCAAAAAAGCGATGAGCGAAGATGAACCTGCGAAAAATGACAAAGACGCAGACTTCGAACCAAAAAGTCTAGAAGAGCAGCAGAAAAAAGAAGCTGCTCCTGAAACGAAAAAAGACAAAGAGCAGGCGTAAAACGTGTTTGATATCGGTTTTTGGGAACTGGTATTAATATCTGTTGTTGGTCTGGTCGTTCTTGGGCCGGAGCGTTTGCCTCATGCTATTCGCAGCGTGTCTCGCTTTATCGGTGCCGCTAAGAGTATGGCAAATAGCGTCAAAGACGAATTGTCACACGAGCTGAAAGTCCAAGAGCTGCAAGAAAACTTGCGCAAAGCAGAACAAATGGGGATGGATGATTTGTCCCCTGAGTTGAAATCTTCAGTTGAAGAGTTGAAGAAGGCAGCGCAATCTGTAAATCGTCCTTACGCAAAGAACACCGATTCAGAGGCTGAGCCTGTAAAAACAGAGCCAGCAGTCGAAGAGGCCGTGAAAGCGCAAGAGAGCAAGGTTACAGCGGCAGATAAGAAAGCCGAATAGTCTCATTAGGAGGAGCTACTAGTGATTGGTAGCTCCTTTTTGATCTGGTTTTTAATAAGAGGTTTGCCATGTCTACCGTCGAGCAGACACAACCTTTAATTAGTCATTTGTTGGAGCTTCGCAACCGACTACTGCGCTCAATCCTCGCAGTGTTGGTCGTGTTTGTCGGACTAATTTATTTCTCTAACCACATTTACGAGTTTGTTTCCGCACCTTTAGTAGAACGTCTACCTGAAGGCGCGACCATGATTGCTACGGATGTAGCGTCACCTTTTTTTACGCCACTTAAGCTGACGTTAATTGCTTCGGTATTTATTGCGGTGCCGTTTATTTTGTATCAAGTTTGGGCCTTTGTAGCGCCAGGTTTGTACAAGCATGAACGTCGATTGATCATGCCACTGCTGTTTTCTAGTTCGCTATTGTTCTACTGTGGAGTGGCATTTGCCTACTTCGTGGTATTTCCATTGGTGTTTGGCTTCTTTACCGCCATCTCTCTTGGTGGAGTAGAGTTTGCAACTGATATCTCGAGTTATCTCGACTTTGTGCTGGCGCTATTTATGGCGTTTGGTATCGCATTCGAGGTGCCTGTTGCGATTATTTTGTTGTGTTGGACTGGGGCCACTACACCAGAAGATTTAAGACAGAAACGTCCTTATATTATAGTGGCTGCGTTTGTCGTAGGTATGGTGTTAACGCCACCAGACATGATCTCGCAAACCTTACTCGCTATTCCGATGTGTTTACTGTTTGAAGTCGGTTTGTTCTTCGCGCGTTTTTATACTCGTCGAAGCGAAGAAGTAGAAGCGGAAACCGAAGAATAAGGCTAATCTAGATGTGAAAAGCGGCTCAATTGAGCCGCTTTTTTTGCGGTTGGTTTTTTCTTGGGCTAATTACTTAACTTTCATGACGTAACCACATTTTGTGCATACGTATACTTCTTTGATGCCCAGCAGCTTTTGAAAAAAACTGCGCGGTACGCGTTGTAAGTAAGCACCATGTGTACACACTTCAATTTCCATATTCATGCTGTTTTACACTTTTGCTAATTAATGGGCGTAAATCAGTATAGAAAAATAATGTGTCGAGTTGTCGACAGTTTTGCAAAGCGGACGAAGTAAAGTGACGATATGAGAAGTAAGTAGAGTTGCTAGTTAATTATTATGTTTATCAATAATTTTGTATGGATTGTTCTACTATTTCAACGGGTTGAATCGTTCATTCAATAGTTTAGGTGATAAAAAAGCGACGTTGATTTCGTCGCTTTTTTCAATTCTCGTGAACTAAATATTAAACAGCGTTTTGGCATTCTCAGTCGTTATGGCATCGATGGTTGCGATGTCAACATCACGCAAGTCGGCAACACGTTGTGCAACGAGAGAAGTGTAGGCTGGTTCATTACGTTTACCACGGTGTGGCACCGGCGCTAAATATGGACAGTCGGTTTCTAAAATGACCCACTGCATATCCAAATGTGGAATGACTTTATCCATCCCGCCATTCTTAAAGGTCGATACGCCACCCAAGCCTAAGTGGAAGCCTAGCTCATTGATTGCTTGCGCTTCTTCTAAGCTGCCTCCAAAACAGTGGAATACACCACGCAGACGACCATCTTGCTCTTGTCGTAGCAAAGTGAGTGTTTCTTCAATCGAATCACGAGTGTGGATAACGACCGGTAAATCCATCTCTTTTGCCCAGTTAAGTTGAGCTACGAACGCCATTTCTTGCTCAGCACGATAGGTTTTATCCCAATATAGGTCGATACCAATTTCGCCCACCGCAATAAACTTGTGTTTCTCAAACCAACCGCGGATGATCTCCAACGTTTGTTCAACATTGCTGTCCACATAACAAGGGTGCAGCCCCATCATTGAGTGGCATACGTCAGGATATGTCGCTTCGGTTTTTAGCATGGGCTCAATTGAGTCCAGATCGATGTTTGGCAACAGGATTTTATTAATGCCTTGCGTTAAGGCGCGTTGTACTACTTCATCGCGGTCGTTATCAAATTCGCTGGCATAGATGTGCGCGTGGGTATCGATCATCGTTACTCTCTGTGCTTCATGGTTGGTTTCGTATTCGAAGTATACTTGAGTGTGAGTGCTGGGTCATTTTCAGTTTTTTTCATTACCTTTTTCCAGATTGTCACTCGCAACATGCATCAAGAGTGATATGATTTTGTTCACCAGATGATTTGATCATCATAACCGTCCAGACAAGGAGAAAATGGTGTCTGTATCAATTCAAGGTCCATTCCCTGCACGCCGTATGCGTCGTTTACGTAAGCACGATTTTAGTCGTCGTTTGATGGCTGAGAACCAACTTTCTGTTAATGATCTGATTTACCCAATGTTCATTCTTATGGGTAAAGATCGTCGTGAGAGCGTGGAGTCCATGCCGGGTGTAGAGCGTTTGTCGATTGATTTAATGCTAGAAGAAGCACAATACCTTGCAAATCTAGGCGTTCCAGCAATCGCGCTTTTCCCTGTCGTAAACCAAGACGCTAAAAGCTTATGTGCTACTGAAGCCTACAACCCAGAAGGTTTGGTTCAGCGAGCAGTACGAGCGCTTAAAGAACACATTCCTCAAATTGGTGTAATCACAGACGTGGCACTCGACCCATTCACGACACATGGCCAAGACGGCATCATCGATGAAGATGGCTACGTAATGAATGATGAAACCACAGAAGTATTGGTTAAGCAGGCTTTGTCTCATGCAGAAGCGGGTGCTGACGTAGTTGCGCCTTCAGACATGATGGATGGCCGAATTGGTAAGATCCGCGAAGCATTAGAAAACGCGGGCTACATTCATACTCAAATCATGGCTTACTCGGCTAAGTACGCGTCGAACTACTACGGACCATTCCGTGATGCGGTTGGCTCTTCTTCAAATCTAAAAGGCGGCAACAAGAAAAACTACCAAATGGACCCAGCAAACATTGATGAAGCGATTCACGAAGTGGCGCTAGACATCAATGAAGGTGCGGACATGGTGATGGTTAAACCTGGTATGCCATACTTAGATGTAGTTCGCCGAGTAAAAACTGAACTTCAAGTACCGACATTTGCTTATCAAGTCTCTGGCGAGTACGCGATGCATAAAGCGGCGATCATGAATGGCTGGCTCAAAGAGCGTGAAATTGTGATGGAATCACTATTGTGCTTCAAACGTGCAGGTGCAGATGGCATCTTAACGTACTTTGCGAAAGACGTTGCTGAGTGGTTGGCAGAAGAGAATGCACAAACTGCTCAACACCTAAATCGTACTCCGGAAGCGACAGAAGAGTAATTATCGCTCAGTGAGAAATACCAGACCAACAAGAGTTGTTCGTCTGTATATACCCAAGTAACCTCAGGCGGATTACAACAGTAACAATCCAAGGTGCTTGGGTATTTTTATTTTGGAGAAGAGAACAATGACAATGCTGATTCGTGAAGGCACATTGGAAGAAGCACTTCAAGTTGTGGCGCGTGTTACCGAGTTTTCGAAAGGAGAAACGGTAGACTCCATGACTCAACGTTTAGAAGAGAAAAACAGTTTAATCCTCGTTGCAGAAAAAAATGGCACGATTGTCGGCTTCAAAATAGGTTACGAATTAGAGGATGGTGTTTTCTATAGCTGGTTAGGTGGTGTTGTCCCTGAAGCTCGAAATGAAGGCGTGGCACAACTGCTTTTGGAAGCTCAAGAGGATTGGGTGGCAGAACAAGGCTACAACACATTAAAAGTGAAATCTCGAAACCAGTTTCCGGCTATGCTTCGCTTGTTATTGAGAAATGGCTATATAATTGAAAAGTTTGAAGAAAAAGTAAATCTTCGAGAATCTCGAGTGCATTTCATTAAAGCAATGTGAAAATAAATGAGATTTTTTCTCATTTAACTGTTGACTACGAAATGAGAATCATTATTATTAAACCTGTCTTAGGGAATGAGGAAAGTTCACAAGGACGTTGAGTGACTTATTAACAGAAGTTAATTAACTGAAAGTTGAGAAGTGATGAAACATTTTTCCGAGAACTTGCACGAATTCTTTTTGACACGACATTGCTCACATTGCTTCCAGTGTAATTTATAGCTTCTTGGTTAAGCTGCTCTATTTACAGAATTTGCTTTACCACTTCTGCTAGGCGACCCCATTCGGGTCGCTTTTTTCTTTTCTACGATTTCTATTTGACGTCACTATTAATATCTTTTCCACATGCGATGATCATTTTAGGATCGTTGATCTTCTCGCCGTTATGCGAATTTGTTGTTATTAATCAATGGTTTGGGTTGGTGTTTTCTTGTGTTTTTTGTTATTGGATAACCAGTGGATAATTTCTATAAACAGAGTTATCCACAGGAGGTGGTGTTTTCGTGAATAAAGTCGGAAAAATTTACGCGACCTAGATCGAGCGAACAAGATAGATTCAGATCAGCAGTCATGGCATCCTAGGCAGATCTCTCAAGTACTGAATTGGATACAGACAATTATGGCAAGTATTCCTGAAAATCCGTTGATCCTTATCGACGGCTCTTCTTACCTATATCGCGCTTTTCACGCCTACCCGGGCACCATGAGCAATGGTGAAATTCCAACTAATGCCGTTTACGGCGTCGTGAACATGTTACGCAGCATGATGCGTCAGTTTGCGTCTGAGCGCATCGCGGTGGTTTTCGATGCAAAGGGAAAAACCTTTCGTGATGATATGTATGCAGAATACAAAGCGAATCGTCCGCCAATGCCGGATGACCTGCGTTGTCAAATTGAACCATTACACAATGTTATTCGTGCAATGGGTTTGCCGCTGATCTGTGTTCCTGGCGTCGAGGCGGATGACGTCATCGGTACGTTAGCATACCAAGCATCACAAAAGGGCATGCCTGTATTGATCAGTACTGGTGATAAAGACATGGCGCAGCTAGTGGATGATAACATTACCTTGATCAACACCATGACGAACGTCGTAATGGATCGTGAAGGTGTGGTTGAAAAGTTTGGCATTCCACCTGAGTTGATCATCGACTACTTAGCACTGATGGGCGATAAAGTAGATAACATTCCTGGTGTACCGGGTGTCGGTGATAAAACAGCGACCGCACTACTGCAAGGTATTGGTGGTCTGACGAAGTTGTATGAAAACCTCGATGATATTGCAGGGCTTGGTTTCCGTGGTTCTAAAACCATGGCGAAAAAGCTCATCGACAACAAAGAAAATGCCATGCTTTCGTATGAGCTCGCGACCATCAAATTGGATGTTGAGCTTGAGGAAACGCCAGAATCATTGCTGAAAGCGGAACCAAATAAAGACGAATTAGTGAAGCTGTATGGCCAACTGACGTTTAAATCTTGGTTGAATGAACTACTTGAAGGCGGTTCTGGATCTGTGGAGGCCGTAGAGCTTGCAGGATCTTCACAAGCTTCTTCTTCTCAAGCCGAGATGGAAACTTCTGCGGTAACAATCGATCGCAGCCAATATGAAACAATTCTGGATAAAGAAACCTTCAATGCTTGGCTAGATAAACTTCAAACGGCTGAGCTGTTTGCATTTGATACGGAGACCGATAACCTAGATTACATGCTAGCGAATCTAGTTGGTTTGTCATTCGCTGTCGATGAAGGTATTGCGGCTTATGTGCCAGTTGCACATGACTATTTAGATGCGCCTGAACAGCTTGATCGTGATTGGGTACTAGAACAGCTGAAGCCAATTCTTGAAGATGCAGCGAAAGCAAAAGTCGGTCAAAACTTAAAGTATGATGCGTCTGTACTCGCTCGTTACGACATTGAGCTAAAAGGTATTAAGCACGACACGATGTTGGAATCGTATATCTACAACAGTGTCGGCGGTAAACACGATATGGACAGCTTGGCGCTTCGCTTCCTACAGCACAGCTGCATTTCTTTTGAGCAAATTGCAGGTAAAGGCAAAAATCAGCTTACGTTTAACCAAATCGAACTGGAACAAGCATCGCCATACGCGGCAGAAGATGCGGATGTGACCCTTCGTCTGCACAATCGCTTGTTTGCTAATATCGAGCAGGATGAAAGCCTGAAGACAGTTTACGAAGAGATTGAAATGCCGTTGGTGCCAGTTCTTTCGCGCATTGAACGCACTGGGGTCTTTATCGATGAAATGAAGCTGAGTGCGCAGTCGGTCGAGATTACCGCTCGCCTTGATGAGCTTGAAAAGAAAGCGTACGAAATTGCAGAGCAAGAGTTTAACATGAACTCGCCAAAGCAATTACAAGCCATCCTATTTGAAAAAATGGGTTTACCGGTTGTGAAGAAAACGCCATCAGGCACACCATCGACGAATGAAGAAGTTCTGCAAGAACTCGCGCTAGACTACCCACTACCAAAACTGATTTTGGAATACCGTGGTTTGGCGAAGCTAAAATCAACTTACACCGACAAACTGCCGAAGATGATCAACCCATCAACGGGGCGCGTGCATACTTCTTACCACCAAGCAGTGACTGCAACGGGTCGTCTATCTTCTACTGATCCGAACTTACAGAACATTCCAATTCGTAACGAAGCTGGCCGTCGTATTCGTCAAGCGTTTGTCGCGCCATCAGGGCATAAAATCTTAGCGGTCGACTACTCGCAAATCGAACTGCGCATCATGGCGCACCTTTCTGGCGACCAAGCTTTATTGAATGCATTCCGTGATGGCAAAGATATCCACGCGGCAACCGCAGCAGAAATCATGGGTGTTTCTATTGAGGACGTTTCAAGTGAGCAACGTCGTCGTGCGAAAGCGGTTAATTTCGGTCTTATTTACGGCATGAGTGCGTTTGGTTTGGCGAAGCAATTAGGCATTCCTCGTGGTGAGGCTCAAGCGTACATGGATACATACTTTGAACGTTACCCAGGCGTGATGCAGTACATGGAAGACACACGCAGCACAGCAGCAGATAAAGGGTATGTTGAAACGATTTTTGGTCGACGTTTGCATTTGCCAGAAATCAAATCGCGCAACGGGATGCGTCGTAAAGCTGCTGAACGTGCGGCAATCAACGCACCAATGCAAGGTACGGCAGCGGACATCATTAAGAAAGCGATGCTGTTGGTTGATCAGTGGATTCAGGAAGAAGGCAATGGTCGTGTGAAGTTATTAATGCAAGTACACGATGAATTGGTCTTTGAAGTTGAAGAGTCATCATTGTCCGAAATTGAAAGTAAAGTACAGAAATTGATGGAATCTGCAGCAGAGCTAAAAGTACCGTTGGTTGCAGAAGCAGGTCACGGTGATAACTGGGATCAAGCTCATTAGTCACTTTTAGACCAAAATAACCAATTAATTATGAGCCAGCGCACAAACGCTGGCTTTTTTTTGAGATTAAAAAAGCTAGCGCAAAGTTAACTTTGATGTTGCTTAATAAAAATTTCATGAAAAAAAACTACAAAAATTCTTTGCAATTCTGACCAATTGTTGTACATTAATACTCGTAGGGTACAGAGGTAAGATGTTCTATCTTTCAGACCTTTTGTTTCACGTTATTGGATTAGGCTGATTCAGCCGCCCCAGTCAGTTTTTGACTGGGGCGTTTTTTATTGGGCGAAAGAAAATTATTCTTTTGGATCAGCAGCTTAAAGTTAGCCTTCAAAAACCTTCTTTTTTGACCTTTCTAAGTCACTGCAAAATCTCGATTTTTCCTTCAAATTTATTGCGTTATTCATCCTGTAAATTTACGTCAGTCACACTATTATTTTTTCTTGAAAGAAACTAAGTTACATCTTTTTGAAGATTTGCTTGGCTTAACTGTCTGAATTGTAACGCTATTGGGTGTTTTTGGAGTGAATGTTTGGTGATACACAGGAAACAAGAGCGCTTTTTAACCTATTGAAATCGAATCTCAGTTCAGCAATGCTTCGTCACATAACAATAATTACCAATTTTTCTCTCCCGTTATCCCTGCCAGGAAGGCGGGGATTTTTATTGCCTGTTATTTAGTTCAGATAAACAAAAGCCCCACCAAATGGCAGGGCCGTGTCGAAGAAATTTAACAAATATTGTTAATTATTCTTCATCGCTCGCAGGTATCTCTTGTTCGTCTTCTTCTATCAGGTGTGCTAGTGCTGGTGCAAACCAGGTATCCAGTTTTGCACGTAGCTGATCGACACCTAATCCTTTCAGTGAAGAGAACACATCAACAGAAACGTCACCACCGAAAGTTTCTACTTGCTTACGAACTTTCAGTAGAGTTTGTTTGCGTGCACCACTTTTTAGTTTATCTGCTTTGGTTAGCAAAACTTGCACAGGAATGTGGCTATCGATGGCCCAGAAAATCATTTGTTGGTCGAGATCTTTCATTGGATGACGAATGTCCATTAGAACCACTAAGCCTTTTAGGCACTCGCGTTTCTGTAGGTATTCACCCAAAGATTTCTGCCATTTGTTTTTCATCTCTACCGGTACTTGAGCAAAACCGTATCCAGGTAGATCGACAATGTGACAACCTTCTTCTACTTTGAAAAGGTTGATTAATTGCGTACGACCAGGTGTCTTTGATGTCTTGGCTAAGCTTTTTTGATTAGTTAGACGGTTAAGTGCACTCGATTTACCAGCGTTTGAGCGTCCTGCAAACGCAATTTCGACACCTTCGTCTTCCGGCAGGTGACGAATATCGGGTGCGCTGGTGATGAAATGCGTATTTTGGTAATGAATTTTTACGCTCACTGTTAACTCCATCTCGACTTTGTGTAGTCGATTGATTACTTTTTTGTGAAAATGTGTAAAATAACCGTGCTCGGCATAAGGTCGCCTATTGTACCATGAGTGTACGCGGTATGTTCACATTCCGTGGTACTGGAAGCTTGATAATTATAATGGAATGTCATGAATAAATTAGCGCTAATTTTGAGTCTTTTAGCCAGTTGCTCAGTATGGGCCCAAGGTAATATTGAGGCTGGTAAAGCAAAATCACAAACCTGTGTCGCCTGTCACGGAGCAGATGGCAACAGTGCAATAACAACGTACCCGAAACTCGCAGGCCAACACGCTAAGTATCTTGAGAAGCAGTTAAAAGAACTTAAGCTAGGCATGACAAGTGGTGGTAAACAAGGTCGTTACGATCCTGTAATGAGTGGTATGGCAATGCCACTGAGCGATGAAGATATCGCAGACCTATCTGCTTACTACGCTTCGCTACCAGTTTCAGAAAACTCAACACCTGAAGATGTAGTAGCAAAAGGCAAAACGCTTTATACCGCTGGTGATGCCGAGCGTGGCCTAACCGCATGTATTGCATGTCATGGTCCTCGTGGCAATGGTACTGAGCTTTCAGGTTTCCCGAAAATTTCTGGTCAGCATGCTGACTACATCAAAGCTCAGCTAGAAAAATTCCGTGATGGCGACCGTGGTAATGATATGAATGCCATGATGCGCGACATCGCGAAGAAAATGACAGACGAAGATATCGAAGTGCTGTCTAAATACGTTGGCGGTCTGCACTAATATACCTAAATCGCTCAAGAACCTGCATCTTGAGCTGGTTGGGTAGATGTCCCTACATCGTTCGAGCAACTTGTACAAAAATGCCCTAGTGAATCCACTAGGGCATTTTTGTTCGTGACAGATATCACAGTCGAGTTTGGATGCGAAAGCGATAGTTGGCTCGGCAGTTTGTGAGACATTTGCCATACTTGATGTTGGCTTTTTCTTGTTAGTGTTTTTAAGTTTTTGATTAAATGATAATTTTGATTTTTTAGAAAAATAGGCGGATTATTTTTTCAACCCATTACTTGTGAGCATAACGGGATGGCGTAAAGTAGAAGTCGTTCACAGGGAGTGAATGTAAGGATTTAAGACCACGGTTTAGGTCTCCAAGGATGTAGCTCGGATGCTTGGTGATTTAGAAAGGGATTTAGATAGGTAGGGAGCCTATCAGATAAGGATGGTCATCTCGTCTGACGGTTAAGACAGTGAAACGGATCAGGCACAGGAAGTTGCTCAGTAGACAGGAAGTAAACGGATAGCCAAAATTCATCAGGAAGATGAAAAACAACTCTTTTTGGCAGGGAAAGCTCTAAAAACAAAGGGATCATTGGTGCACCAAATGTGTGCAACACAGTTTCGCCAATTGATGGCACTTAGAAAGCGACAGTCTGACTGTCGCTTTTTTTATATCCGTTGACTTGCTCAGTCGTAACTTGAATTGATATTACTGCACTTATTTAGCTTTATAGGTTGTAAACAAAGTTTTTTAACAAAAATTGCTGAAAAAACACTCAACAACACTCCAATCCGAGTTCACTTTCTGGTATGTTTCGCATCCCTGTTTGAGGAAGTCAGCATGCATACCTGTCCTTTATGCCAAAATCAGCGCACTCACCATTATTTTGAAGATAAGCGTCGTGAATATCTTCAATGTGAGCAGTGCAGCTTGGTATTCGTAAATCCAGACCAACGTTTGGATGCGGAAAGCGAAAAAGCTCACTATGATTTGCATGAGAACAACCCCGATGATTTGGGTTACCGACGCTTTTTGTCGCGTATTACTGACCCGATCACAGAGCGAATTTCTCCACAATCAAATGGTATCGACTTTGGTTGTGGTCCTGGCCCAACGCTCTCCTTGATGCTGGAAGAGGCGGGGCACAACATGGCGTTGTACGATCTCTACTACCACCCTGATACGTCGGTTTTAGAAAAAACGTACGACTTCATGACAGCAACAGAGGTGATAGAGCACCTCTACCACCCAGATTTGGTGTGGAAGCAATGGTTGAATTTAGTTAAGCCAGGGGGCTGGATAGGCCTGATGACGAAAATGGTCATCGACGTGGAGGCTTTCAAATCATGGCATTATAAGAACGATCTCACTCACGTAGTGTTCTTTAGTCGTGACACGTTCCAGTTCCTAGCAGAGCGGGATAAGCTCGAACTCGAATTTATTGGTAATGATGTAATTTTACTGAGGAAACCCCAGTAATGAGCCGTAGTAAAAAATCTAGAAAACCGGGTGCCGCTGGTGCACCTGAGTTTGTTGTAACTCGTAACCGTACAGAATCTGATGTGGAAGGCCGCTTACGCAAGCGTGCTAAAAAGCGTAAAGGTCTGAAAACGGGTAACCGTAACTCAGAAGTTAACGAGCAGAAAAAGCAAGCTGCTGCACAAAATCGCGACCCGCGCTTAGGCAGCAAAAAGAAAATACCTCTGATTGTTGAACCTGCGAAGAAAATGACGAAGCAAGAGCGTCGTTTGTCGGCAGAGCAAGAACTAGAGATGCTAGAAAATGACGCGCAATTGAACGTGTTGCTAGACCGTATTGAAGCGGGTGAAAACCTGGGCACAGGTCTACAGAAATTCGTCGATGAGAAACTCGATCGCATTGAGAAGCTAATGGACCAACTAGGTTTGTTGGAACCTGAAGAAGAGGAAGACTTCACTGCACCTGCTGAGAAAAGCACGCGCAACGATGATGACTTGCTGGCAGATTTCGACGACATTAATTTCGACGACTATAAAGGATAATTAAGCTATGAATGTAACCTTATTAGCTATTGCTGGTGTTGTGATTATCATCGCACTCGCTTCTTATGCAGGTTACCTTCTGCTTCAATTGAAAAAGCAAAAGGAATTGCAGCTGAAGCATCAAAAATTGGCGATAGACAAACGTAACGCCAACATTTTTGAGAATGTGCATACCTTGTGTCAGGCGGGCATTCAAGGGCAGTGCGATTTATCTGAAATCAGTATCCGTGTGTATAACATCATGGATTATGTACAAGGTGAAGACCGCGTTGATTTCGATAAAACGTACCCTGCGATTTCTGAGCTTTACCACATAGTGAAAGATATGGCGCGTGGCGAAGAACGCCAACAACTTGCCAAGAAAGAGCGTATGCAACAGAACTTGACGCGTCATAAAGCGGAAAGCCGCCTCACTGATGCGATTATTGAGGAGCTCAAAGTGTTGCAGAAAAACGTCCAGCCACTGAATAATCAAATCAATATTCAGATGATTTAAGCGCGACCCCCAATAGTCTCCTTATGACTAATGGGGGTATCGTGATCACGCTAGCACTTCTTTAGTTTTATACTTAAAAAGCCAGTCGGCGTTGCCACGCTTGTCATCGTCGTATGGCAAAATAGCGGCTCTGAATATCGGGTGACGGCTTTCGTTGCCCTAGCATTTAACGGAAAGTACCACCATGTCGAATCAACACACTGAATCGAAACAGCAAATCGTCTGGGATCAAGCGGTATTGGATAAGTACAACTATTCCGGGCCTCGTTATACGTCGTACCCAACGGCGCTGGAGTTTCATGAAGCGTTCACCATTTCTGATTATGATATGGCATGCACTCAATACCCAGAACGCCCATTATCGCTGTACGTACACATTCCGTTCTGTCACAAGCTTTGTTACTACTGTGGATGTAATAAAGTCATTACACGCCATTCGCACAAAGCGGATGAATACCTCGACGTGCTTGAACACGAAATTCGTCAACGTGCTGCATTACTTGTTGGTCGCACCGTGACGCAATTGCATTTTGGTGGTGGTACACCGACGTTTCTCTCTGAAAAGCAAATCACGCGTGTAATGAGCCTGCTACGCCAAGAGTTTACTTTTAGTAGCGATGCTGAAATCAGTATCGAGGTTGACCCGCGTGAAATCGAGCTGACCATGCTGGATCATCTGCGTAGTGAAGGCTTCAATCGCTTGAGCATCGGTGTTCAGGACTTCAACAAAGAAGTGCAAAAGCTGGTGAATCGTGAGCAAGATGAAGAGTTCATCGTTGCGATGGTTGCGCGCGCAAAAGAGTTAGGCTTTCGTTCGACGAACCTAGATTTAATTTACGGTTTACCGAAGCAGACCAAAGAATCTTTTGCCAAGACTCTAGAACAAGTGCTAGAGATGCAGCCGGGCCGTCTATCCGTGTTTAACTACGCGCACATGCCACAGCTATTTGCAGCGCAGCGTAAGATTAAAGACGAAGACCTGCCAAAGGCAGAAGAGAAGATGGCGATTCTGCAAGACACCATCGCGACACTGACTGATGCTGGCTACCAATTTATCGGTATGGACCACTTTGCTTTGCCGGACGATGAACTTGCTGTTGCCCAGCGCGAAGGTATTTTGCATCGCAATTTCCAAGGCTACACCACACAAGGTGAATGTGACTTGGTTGGCTTTGGTGTTTCTGCAATCTCGATGATCGGCGATGCGTACGCGCAAAACCAGAAAGAGCTGAAGAAATACTACGCTCAAGTCAACGAACTTCGTCACGCTCTATGGAAAGGGGTCTCTCTGGACTCCGATGATTTGCTCCGTCGCGAAGTGATTAAGCAGCTGATTTGTAACTTCAAGTTAGACAAGAAAGCCATTGAGTCTGAGTTTAAAGTGAGGTTTGAACAGTACTTTAAAGAAGATTTGCAGCTACTTCAGACCTTTATTAACGATGAGCTGGTGGAAGTGGATGACAATGAAATTCGTGTGACGCTGCGAGGTCGTTTGTTGATCCGTAATATTTGTATGAGCTTCGATAAATACCTACGAGCAAAGGCACGTCAGCAACAGTTCTCTCGTGTTATTTAATCAGAGATACAGATTCAAGATATAAAAAATGCCAGCAGATGCTGGCATTTTTTTATGTTTTCGCTGGATTTAAGCGCGATCTTTTACTTTTTCTCTCAGTTCCGATTTTTCTGCTTCTGAAAGGAACGCAATCTCAAGGCCATTGATTTGCGCTTGGCGAATCTGGTCTTGGCTCAGGCCAGCGGCTGGTGCCGCTACTTCGTATTCGTATGGCAGTTCGATACCTTCAACCGCTGGATCGTCAGTGTTCAGACACGCAAGAACGCCATGCTCTAGGAACTGCTTGAGAGGGTGGTTTTCTAGCGTTTCTACCGTACTTGTTTGGTAGTTTGACGTCAGGCAAGATTCAATACCAATGCGGTTTTCTGCTAGGTAATCCATCAGTTTTGGATCGTGAATCGCTTTTACGCCGTGACCGATACGAGTTGCGCCCAGCTCATTGATTGCTTGCCACATGCTCTCTGCACCTGCTGCTTCACCAGCATGGACCGTTACCCCAAGGCCAGCATCGCGTACTTGCTTGAAGTGAGACACAAAGCGATCACCCGGTTGGCCTAGCTCGTCACCCGCAAGGTCGACGGCAACGATGTGATCTTTCTGGCTCAGAATGCCGTCCAGTTCTTGTTGACATGCGTCAGTGCCAAATGTGCGACTCATGATACCGATCAGGTTGGCTTTCACGCCAAAATCGCGCATACCCGCTTGCACACCGTCCACGACGGCTTCAACAACCCCCGTTACTGGTAGTTTGTGTTTCATCGCCATGTAGTAAGGAGAGAAACGCAGCTCTGCGTAATCGATTTGTGCGTTTAGCGCGTCTTCTACGTTTTCGTACGCGACACGACGACACGCATCTAGATCGCCCAGTACAGCAACACCCCAGTCGAGCTTAGAAAGGAAAGCAACAAGAGAGGGTTCCGCTTCGACAATTTGAACGTGAGGAGTGAGAGACTCAATATCGTACGCTGGTAGGGCAATGCCAAACTTTTGGCCTAGCTCAAGAATCGTTTTAGTACGAATGTTACCGTCGAGGTGACGGTGCAAATCAGTAAGAGGAAGGTTCTTCGTTATCATTTTGTCGATCCGGATAGTTATGAACTGGAACAGGGCCCAAACATCATCTGTGACAATACATGGGTAAGATTTGCAGTTAAGTATAAATAACAGTTGGGTAGATTGTCAGTAGAGGATGACTAGGAAATCAACGATTCTCGCTCTTTTCTACTTCATGTTCACCAAATGTGTTGGCCATTCTTCTAGTGGCATAGGGCGGCTGTAGTAGAAGCCTTGCACCTGATTACAGCCTAAAGAGCGCAGTAATTGTGCTTGATTGCTATCCTCGACACCTTCCGCGACGACATTAGTTTTGAGACCTGCTGTGATATTGATGACGGCAGCGACGACTGAACTGTTTAAGTTTTCTTGTGTGAGTTGATTGATGAAGGTGCGATCAATCTTCAAGCAGGTAAACGGCAGAGAGTGGAGGTAACCCAGTGATGAGTAGCCGGTGCCAAAGTCATCTATCGCGATACCAATACCCATTTCACGCAGTTTAGTCATATTTTCTAGTGTGGTCGGTGCGCTATCAATGATACGTGATTCTGTGATCTCTAGTGTGAGGTTACTTGCTGGTAATTTCGTGATATCCAATACGCTTGTCACCGTATCAACAAAACTTGGGCAAGATAGTTGATTAACGGAGATATTCACATGCAGTTGGAAGTCCGACGGCCACTGTTTGCTTTCGATCGCTTGGTAAGTGTCGCGACAAGCTTGTAACAGAATCTGTTGGCCGATGGCTTTGATCATGCCGCTTTCTTCCGCGATTGGGATAAAATCTAATGGTGACACCATACCTGAGTCGCTATGCCAACGCGCCAGTGCTTCGGCGCCACACACTGTGCCACTGACGAGATCCACAATCGGTTGGTAATGAGGAATAAACTCTCGGTTTTCAATGCCAGTTTGGATCTTGGTCAGCATTTGCGTACGAAACTTTGAAGCGCTCGCTAGTTCTGGGCTGTAGTGACAAACACCAGTCAGTGAGTCTTGTTTAGCGTAACTTAATGCGATGCTGGCGTTGCGTAACCATAAAGGCATGGTTTCGTTTGGCTGGGTTTGTACAATACCAAGTGAAATCTTCATCACTACATTCTCGCCTTCCACCATAAATGGGGTGGAAAAGAGTTGCTGTAATCGACGCTCGGTTTGTTTAATTTTGGTTTCAGTGTCGACATTTGAGAGAAACACCGCGAACTCATCACCACCAATCCGAGCCAATAATGCGTTGTCACGAAACTGCTGTTTTAGCCTTTCAGCGATGCTGACCAACAACTGGTCGCCGTTGTGATGACCCACACTGTCGTTGATATCTCTAAATTTGTTGATACCAAGTAAAAATAAACTGCCGTGACAAAGATGAGACTGATTTTCACAGATTTCGACCAAACCCTGACGGCTATATAAGCGTGTTAGAGAGTCATAAACTAACTGTTCACGCAATGCTTTGAATGAAGCTCTTAGATTGTTCGCCATTTCATTAAAAGCATGAACCAGTACGGTTGTCTCATACACATAACCAGGCTTTGGCATGCCGCTATCCCAATCCCCATTTGCCAGGTGCTGAGCGGCGGCGGCCGTCGCGTTAATTGGTCTGGTAACTCGGTTGAAAATGATCCAACTGATGGCGATCCCAAATAGGCTTACAATAATGCCAACGAGCCAACTCTCTTGCTGGCTTTTTGGTAACAGGCCGAGAAGCTCGGACTCCGAAATGGAGGTGCCAATAAACCATGTTAAGCCATCTTGGTCTCGATACGGGGTTAGCCGACTGAAAATACGTTGTCCATCATGTTCAAATGAAAAAGTATAAGGTTGCTTGGTGTTGTTGAGATCGAAAGACCGGACGCGGCTCGCACTGATTTTGATGATCGGGTCTGCGTTTTCAGCGGCAAGCAAACGCTGCCCTTTATCCGAAAATTTTGTGCCCCATGAGATGACGCTTCCCGGGCCTGAGTGAGCGATTAAACGATGATCTGGGTCCATGATGTAGACCGACGCTTTAGTGTTGTATTTTAACTCGCGCAGAAACTCGTTGAATGTATTGATACGAATGTCTGTCACCAAAACACCAGCAAATTGGTCGTGTTTGTACACCGGCGTCATGGCTGATAGCGTAATATCCTGGCGTTCATCAGCGTTGGTATAAATTTCAGACCAAGTGGCGTTTTGGCTCTCTGCAACGGGCTTATACCATGGGCGAGTGCGAGGATCGTATTGGGAGATAACCGTTCGAATGTTGTTACTCACATGGTTGGTTCCATAAATAACCAGATCACCATCGGTGTAGCGATCTTGCACCATTAAGGTGTAATCGTCGGAAAGCTCGCGGCGAAAGCCTGCAAAGTCGCCGTTTTCTGAACCAAATGCGATTACATCCAACTGCGGTATCGATTGGTAAAGATTTTTGAATGCACTCAGCAGGTAGTTTTGAATGTCTGAGGTATCGTGAGGGCGATAAAGGTTGTGATAGCTGACGTTGTGCGCGAGAGCCATAACCGCAGTAAAAGGCTTACGTAGATAGCTATTGAGGTGGTCGTGGACACTTTCGGTTAACACGGAAAGTTGCTTGTCACTGATATCCGTGACCACTTCTTCGTAACTTTGTTTTTGGACGTAGACAATGACACCGATCGCCAGTAAGAAGATCATGACAAATGGAATCAGAACAGCAGTACGCAGTGTAATTTGAGTCGTAGCAGTAGACATCGCCTAATCACATAGATGGTGGTGCGCCACAATTGTACTGATGTTTTTATTAATATCGAGTGACAAACGACGCTCGTTGTTAACGCACCACGTAAGTGATTGTCAGTACAATTCTTTTAATTTTCTGGTGAGTGTATTTCGCCCCCAGCCTAATACTTTAGCGGCATCTTGCTTATGACCTTTAGTGTGCTCTAAGGCTGCTTCTAATAAAATGCGTTCAAATTCTGGTAAAGCGTAAGAAAGTAGTTCTTTATCTCCTGCTGCGAGTGAATGCCGTGCCCAATCCGCCAATTGTTCTTGCCAACTACCATGTGCAGAGTCTGAAATGGATTTTTTCTCTTCGAGTAGTTCGCTTGGCAAGTCATTTGGTAACACTTCGCTACCACTGGCCATAACGGTTAACCAACGGCAAATATTCTCTAATTGACGCACGTTGCCAGGCCAATCAAGACGGTTAAGAATCTCTACGGTCGACGGGTGGAGAGTCTTTGTTTCCACACCAAGCTCATCAGCCGCACGGATAAGAAAATGCTGTGTAAGCTTTTCAATGTCTTGCTTACGCTCACGCAGTGCCGGGATCTGAACGCGAATCACGTTTAAGCGATGAAATAGGTCCTCACGAAAGTCACCTTCGTGCACCAGCTTTTCTAAGTTCTGGTGTGTTGCCGCGACAATTCGTACATCGACACTGATCGGAGAGTGACCGCCCACTCGATAAAACTGCCCGTCAGCTAGAACGCGTAGTAAACGAGTTTGAATGTCCAATGGCATGTCGCCGATTTCGTCTAAAAATAGAGTGCCGCCATTGGCTTGTTCGAATCGTCCTTGACGAACATTGTTTGCCCCCGTAAACGCGCCTTTTTCGTGGCCAAACAGTTCTGATTCAATCAAGTCTTTGGGAATCGCCGCCATATTGAGCGCAATGAAAGGTTTGTTAGCACGTGGACTGTGACGGTGCAGTGCATGAGCAACGAGTTCTTTACCCGTGCCCGATTCACCGTTAATCAAGACTGAAATAGAGGAGCGAGAAAGACGACCAATGGCGCGAAACACCTCTTGCATCGCTGGTGCTTCACCGATAATTTCAGGCGTTTCTGCTGGAATGTCTTCTGGAGAGAGCTGCTCGCGTTTGTTTTCGTGGCTGTGTGCAATGGCTCGTTCAACCAGAGTTAAAGTTTCATCAATATCAAAAGGTTTTGGTAAATATTCAAAAGCACCTTTTTGGTACGCATTCACTGCTGCATCTAAATCTGAGTGCGCGGTCATGATAATCACGGGAAGGTCTGGGTAATCGCGCTGTACTTGTTTTAGTAGCTCCAACCCATCAATACCTGGCATGCGAATGTCTGATACTAGAACATCCGGCACTTCGCGTTCGAGCGCCATTAACACGCTTTCCCCATCGGCATAGGTTTCACATTTGATGTTGGCAGAGGAGAGCGTTTTCTCCATTACCCAGCGAATTGAACTGTCGTCATCAACGACCCAAACATATCCTTTACTCATGTAGTAATCCTTGCAGCAAACCGAAAAACTGACGCGACTTGAAGTCCATTAGCGCACTCAGATCGGCAGATAAATAGTAAATGTTGTGTGACCAGGCCAGCTTTCTACGTCTATTTTTCCATTGTGCTGGTCGATCAAATTTTGCGAAATAGATAGCCCTAATCCAGTTCCTCCCTCGCGGCCACTGACCATGGGATAGAACAGCGTGTCTTGTAGTTCCGGTGGAATACCTGGGCCGTTGTCTGTGATTTCGACACGAGCAGCGAGTTTACAGCGTTTGCCGTGAATATTGGCTTGATGCACCGTTCTGGTGCGAATGGTTATTTTCCCGTGCTCTTGATGGCTAAGAATTTGTGCGGCGTTGCTGACGATATTAAGCATTGCCTGCTCGATTTGGTCTGTATCCATCAAAATCTCTGGCAAGCTTGGGTCATAATCTCGTTCAATGATGATTGAGCGTTGTGACTCTAATTCAACCAGTTGGCGAACCTTTTCAAGAATTTGGTGCAGATTCTCTTGTGTCTTCTTACCTGGCTTTTGCGGTCCTAGTAATCGATCCACGAGCGCCCTTAAACGGTCTGCTTGCTCAATGATGATGTGTGTATATTCGGTGAGAGAGGGCTCTGGCAGCATTTTTTCTAGCAATTGCGCCGCACCGCGTAAGCCGCCAAGCGGATTTTTAATCTCATGTGCAAGCCCTCGGACTAACAGCTTCGCTGCTTGTTGTTGGGCGTGTTGGTTCAGTTCTTGAGAGAGTCGGCGCTGCTGATCAATTTTGCGCATCTCGACCAGAAGCATCAACTGCTTTTGCCAAGTGATAGGGCTAACCGTCACCTCTAGCATTAAAGGGCGGCCATCAACAACGAAAGTGACGTCACTGTCGGTGATGCTTTGGCCACTTTGCAACGGTTGAGTGAGCAGCGCGAGATCCAGCGACGCATGCTGAATCAATTGAGAAAGTGATTGTTCAATAATTCGTTTGGCGCTTTGAGAAAACAGCAATTCGGCAGCCGGATTGGCATAACGGATGGCCAATCCATCATCAAGAATCAGCGTTGCTGTCACCATATTGTTGAGAATGGCACTAGGAAGACTGGTATCCACATTACGTCCTTGTTTTGCTTTAAGATTGTGCGATGCACAATAATGGTGCAATTGAACGTTAAGTATGGCGAATAAATCTTAGAAGAAAAAGTGAAAAGCATCGCTGTGATGTGATTTTTTTCACCAGATATTCTATTTTGCCCCTTTTACGGTCGGCTTAACACTTGCTCTATGTAAATGCACCGTTATAGGGCTAGTAGATGCAATAAGCTTGCCGCTTCTTTTCGCGTGCACAGCAAGTGTGTGAGTGCCTCGGTCAATATTGTTTAACTGCCACACTATATGGTTTTGTGGTGCACCATAAGGTTTTCCATCGAGTAACAATTGCAATTGCTCACCGATACCAAGCTTGCGATTGGTTTCTAATTGAATATTGATGATGCCTCGATTGCTGCGGATGGTCTCGTTGTGCTTGGGAGTCAGCATCGAGAGTTGTAATGGGAGAGGCTGATCGGTTGTTTTCTCTGGCTTGTTTTGTGATGCAGTAGATGGCGTAGTCTGAGGTGCGAGCGATTCAGTACTTTCTACCTCAGGAGCTGGTGCGCTGACTTCAAGGTTTGGCAGTGCGATCGCTTTTGCTCCTTTGTTTGGCGTATCACTAAAGTGAACCACGCCATTTTCATCTACCCACGTATACGCGACCTGCGCGAAGGCGATAGAGGCGATTAACAATCCGCTGAGTGCACACAGTGATGGAATAAGCTGAACTTTCATTGCTCACCTTCTCTTGTTCGATGATTTCACGTTTCAATGGCTTAGCTCTTTGACCTGTAAGGAAAAATTCTAAGCGTATTTTTATTATCCCCTCATGTTAAACGTCGAAGCTTGAGTGGCGAATACAAAAAAGGCCCGCCTGCGAGGCGAGCCTAATATTTTATTGCTGTGTTTACATTTTACACAGTGTCGACCTTACACAGAGTAGTAAAGTTCGAACTCAACAGGGTGAGTTGTCATGTTCACACGCTCTACGTCCTGAGACTTAAGGTCGATGTATGAATCGATGAAGTCGTCAGAGAATACGCCGCCCGCTGTTAAGAACTCACGATCAGCATCTAGCTCTGCTAGCGCGTCTTTTAGTGAGTATGCAACAGTTGGGATTTCTGCTGCTTCTTCAGCTGGAAGATCGTAAAGGTCTTTATCCATCGCTTCGCCTGGGTGGATCTTATTCTTGATACCGTCAAGACCAGCCATAAGCATTGCTGCGAAACATAGGTATGGGTTCGCCGCTGGGTCACCGAAACGAACTTCGATACGACGTGCTTTCGGGCTTGGTACCACTGGGATACGGATTGAAGCAGAGCGGTTACGCGCTGAGTAAGCTAGCATTACTGGTGCTTCGAAGCCTGGTACAAGGCGTTTGTACGAGTTTGTTGATGGGTTAGCGAATGCGTTGATTGCACGAGCGTGTTTGATGATACCACCGATGTAGTAAAGCGCCATTTCAGATAGACCGCCGTACTTGTCACCAGCAAATAGGTTTACGCCATCTTTTGCTAGAGACTGGTGAACGTGCATACCGCTGCCGTTGTCGCCAACAAGTGGTTTAGGCATAAACGTCGCTGTTTTACCAAACGCGTGAGCAACGTTGTGTACAACGTACTTGTAGATTTGGATTTCGTCAGCTTTGGTTGTTAGCGTGTTGAAACGAGTTGCGATTTCGTTTTGACCCGCCGTTGCCACTTCGTGGTGGTGCGCTTCAACAACAAGACCCATTTCTTCCATTACTAGACACATAGCAGAACGGATGTCTTGAGATGAATCTACTGGAGCGACTGGGAAGTAACCACCTTTAACGCCTGGACGGTGGCCTTTGTTACCTTCTTCGTAGTCAGAACCTGTGTTCCATGCTGCTTCTACGTCGTCGATTTTGAAGAAAGAGCCTGACATGTCTGTCGAGAACTTCACGTCATCAAATAGGAAGAATTCTGGCTCAGGACCGATAAGTACAGTATCTGCAACACCAGTAGAACGCATGAAGTCTTCAGCGCGTTTTGCGATAGAGCGTGGGTCACGGTCGTAGCCTTGCATTGTTGCAGGCTCTAAGATGTCACAACGGATATTTAGTGTTGCGTCTTCCGTGAATGGGTCAAGCACAGCAGAAGATGCGTCAGGCATCATTACCATGTCTGATTCGTTGATACCTTTCCAGCCAGCAACTGATGAACCATCGAACATTTTACCTTCTTCGAAGAAGTCTGCGTCGATTTGGTGAGCAGGGATCGAAATGTGCTGCTCTTTACCTTTTGTATCAGTGAAGCGTAGGTCAACAAACTTAACTTCGTTTTCTTGGATCAGCGATAGAACGTTTTCTACTGACATCTTGGATAACCTCCAGTGTTAATAAGCGGTAAAAGCTCGATTTATGAATTATTCATGAAACCTGGCATTGATTAATCAATTTGACTTTTCATTAATCGATGCTGTTTTAACTAAAGCCAAAACCGTGCCAAAAAAAATATTCCATTAATTTCAAGCAATTGTGTTTTTGAATGCTAGTTTGGTGCAGTTGCTTGCACCAAAATGATCTTTGATTGCACTATTATGGTGCTAAAAATCATTGTTGCACCATAATGTGACAGGTACATTGCGTATTCAGCCCAGTTTTTGAGCAAGAGTCAATTTGAATTATGCATCGATTAGAATAAAGTTGCGTTTAATCAATTCGTTCTGAGGAAGAAAATGGGCATTAAGCGTAAAAATCGCAGAAATGCTCGGGAGTAGATCACATATTTCTAGGCTTTTTGCTAAAATCTGGTACATTATGGCCGTTTTTTTAATCAGCAAATGTCGCCAGAGAGCACCCGTTCTCAGCGTGGGGGCATTTCATCTATCTAAGTGAATCAATATCCATGGCTACTCCACAGATTGATAAATTAAGAAATATCGCGATCATCGCGCACGTTGACCACGGTAAAACCACGTTGGTTGACAAGCTGCTACAACAATCAGGCACGCTTGAGTCTCGCGGTGAAGCTGAAGAGCGAGTCATGGACTCGAACGACATCGAGAAAGAGCGCGGTATTACCATTCTTGCTAAAAACACAGCAATCGACTGGAACGATTACCGTATCAACATCGTAGATACTCCGGGACACGCGGACTTCGGTGGTGAAGTTGAGCGTATCATGTCGATGGTAGACTCTGTACTACTTATCGTTGACGCAGTTGATGGTCCAATGCCTCAAACGCGTTTCGTAACACAAAAAGCGTTTGCTCACGGTCTAAAACCAATCGTTGTAATCAACAAGATTGACCGCCCTGGCGCACGTCCTGATTGGGTTATGGACCAAGTGTTCGACCTGTTCGACAACCTAGGTGCAACTGATGACCAGCTAGACTTTAAAGTAGTTTACGCATCAGCACTTAACGGTTGGGCTTCTCTAGAAGAAGGCGAAACTGGCGAGAACATGGAACCACTATTCCAAACTATCGTTGATGTTGTTGACGCGCCAAATGTTGACCTTGATGGTCCACTACAGATGCAAGTTTCTCAGCTAGACTACAGCTCTTACGTTGGTGTTATCGGCGTGGCTCGCGTAACTCGTGGTAGCGTTAAACCAAACCAGCAGGTAACCATTATTGGTGCTGATGGTAAAACTCGCAACGGTAAAGTGGGTACAGTAATGGGCTACCTTGGCCTAGAGCGTCACGAAGTTGAACAAGCTAACGCGGGTGATATCATCGCAATCACTGGTCTTGGCGAGCTGAAAATTTCTGACACTATCTGTGCACAAAACGCAGTAGAAGCATTACCACCATTGTCTGTTGATGAACCAACAGTAACAATGACGTTCCAAGTAAACACGTCTCCATTCGCGGGTAAAGAAGGTAAGTTCGTAACGTCACGTAACATCCTTGAGCGTCTTGAGAAGGAACTGGTACACAACGTTGCACTACGCGTTGAGCAAACAGACGATCCAGATAAATTCCGCGTATCAGGTCGTGGTGAACTTCACCTTTCTATCCTGATCGAAACCATGCGTCGTGAAGGCTTCGAGCTTGCGGTATCTCGTCCAGAAGTAATCATCAAAGAAGAAGATGGTCAGTTGATGGAACCGTTCGAAACGGTAACTATCGACGTAATGGAAGAGCACCAAGGCGGCATCATGGAGAACATTGGCCTACGTAAAGGTGAGCTGAAAGACATGTCTCCAGACGGTAAAGGTCGTGTGCGTATGGACTTCGTTATGCCATCACGTGGTCTGATCGGTTTCCAAACGGAATTCATGACACTGACTTCAGGTTCAGGTCTTCTTTACCATACGTTTGATCACTACGGCCCTCACAAAGGCGGTAACATCGGTCAACGTGTAAACGGTGTACTAATCGCGAACGCGATGGGTAAAGCGCTAACTAACGCACTGTTCAACCTTCAAGAGCGTGGTCGTCTATTTATCGGTCACGGTGTTGAAGTTTACGAAGGTATGGTTATCGGTATTCACAGCCGTGACAACGACCTAACGGTAAACGCACTGAAAGGTAAGCAGCTAACCAACGTTCGTGCATCAGGTACAGATGACGCACAGGTTCTTACTCCGCCAATCAAGATGACTCTTGAGCAAGCACTAGAATTCATCGATGACGACGAGCTAGTAGAAGTAACGCCTGAAAGCATCCGTATCCGTAAGAAGTTCCTAACGGAAAGCGACCGTAAGCGTGCTTCTCGTGGCGCGAAATAATTTTCGTTAAGCGATTCAATTAAGAAGAAGCCTCGAGTTATGCTCGGGGCTTTTTGTTTTCTGGAGTTGAATATGAACCCGATTATTATCACCGGTGGGCCTGGTGCGGGAAAAACAACACTGCTGAATGCGCTAGACGCGTGTGGTTACGCCACGTTTCCTGAAGGGTCTCGCGACTTGATTGAGCAGCAAAGCCAGTTAGAAAATGGTATTTTGCCGTGGACGAATTTACCTGAGTTTGCCAAGTTATGCCTTGGGTTGATGGACAAACAAAAGAGTGATGCGCGTTGTCATGATGTTGCGTTTGTTGATCGCGCCATCCCCGACATCATTGCATACCTACAAGTGGGCGGCTGTAAGGTTGACCAAGCTTTCTTAACCGAAAGCGCTGGGTACCATAGTCAGGTGTTTACTTGTCGACCTGAAGCATCCATTTACGTACAAGATGAAGTGCGTCCGTACAGCTTTGAAGAAGCATTGGAGATTCATCAGTCGTTAGTGAGTGTCTATACTGAGTTGGGTTATGAAGTGGTAGAAGTGCCATGGGGAACTGTGCCAGAGAGGGTAGGCTTTGTTCGAAGAGTCATCGGTTTACTCGGTAAGGTCGCCGACTAAAACCTCCTCGCTAGGAGGAGGTCTGAATCATTTACTTTTGATTGAGCTTTTGTAGGAATTTATCGGACTCTGCAATCGCTTCGTTCATTTGTTTGATCGCAAACTGAATGTCCTTCTCTAAGCTAGAGAACTCACCTTGCAAAGAACCAATCGCACTGGCGTTAAGGTTGTGTTTTAAGTACAACGTGTTGTCACGCAGCGTGTCCAGTACCGGTGTCATCTTTTTCTCTGCACGCTTCATAGCGCTAAGCATGGTTTTGTACGAGGCTTTGGTTTCACGTAGTTTTTGCTCGCTTGAACGACGCAGTTTCGCACTCGAGTACAGCTCTAGCTCATCTTGCCACTCATCAAACAGTGCGCCGGATACGTCTTCAATCGCAGCAATACGGTCACGTACGTCTTGAGCCGCTTTTTCGCTATCTTCGTATTTGTCATTGATGTTGTTGTAGACATTTTCTAGCTCACCACCATCAAAGTTGGTGATCGCAGACAAGGCTTCAAGTGCACTGGTGAATTCTTCTTGTGCATCTTGTTGAGATTCTTTGGCATCTTCGACGCGGTCGACCATAATATCTCGTTTATGATACCCAACCTGCTCCATTGCTGAGTAATAAGCAGATTGACACCCTGTTAAAGTGAAAATTGATAGTACAATTGCTAATAAATAAGGCATTCTTATGTCCTCGGCGCTAATTATGGGATGAACTATGAACCAGTTATCAGAGAGTTACAAGGCGAGATTAATCAATCTACTGCCAAGTTGCGTCGCGTTTTTTAAGTATCTTCTTAAGCGATTAACGCATGACCGTGTGAATGTGAACGCGGGCTATCTTGCCTACATTACCTTGTTATCCATCGTGCCAATGCTGACGGTATTGTTATCAATATTGTCGAAATTTCCCGTTTTTGCGAACGTTGGTGAGGTGCTGCAAGGCTACATTATTGAGAATTTTGTGCCAGCTTCTGGAGAAGCTGTACATACGGCATTACAGGAATTTGTGGCGAATACGGGCAAAATGAGCGCGGTTGGCGGTGGGTTTTTATTCATCGCAGCGGTCATGCTGATTTCCAACATTGATAAGAACTTAAACTACATTTGGCGAGTTAAAGACAAGCGCCGTTTAGTCTTTTC
Organism: Vibrio sp. Vb1554; assembly: GCF_033344235.1. NCBI lineage: Bacteria > Pseudomonadati > Pseudomonadota > Gammaproteobacteria > Vibrionales > Vibrionaceae > Vibrio > Vibrio sp. Vb1554. The sequence continues at coordinate 96,997 of NZ_JAWPOJ010000006.1, forward strand.
ATTCTCTATGTATTGGATGGTACTCACGTTAGGGCCGATCATGGTCGGTGCGAGTATTGCGGCGACGTCGTACGTGACTTCGCTGCAAATTTTAGAGAACGAGACATTATCTGGTGCGTTTAATTTATTTCTGCGTTGGCTACCGTTGTTGCTGTCCTTTTTTGCTTTTCTTGGCTTGTATATTCTAGTGCCGAATAAAAAAGTACACCTCGCTCATGGTGCCATGGGGGCAGCAGTCGCCGCGATACTGTTCGAGTTGAGTAAAAAAGGCTTTGCGCTTTACATCACTCAGTTTCCGTCTTATCAGCTCATCTACGGCGCGTTAGCGGCGATTCCTATCTTATTTGTTTGGGTGTATTTATGCTGGATGATCGTGTTATTGGGGGCGGAAGTTACGGCTGCGCTTGGTGAGCGAGAGCACTGGAGTGAAGATTTAGACATGATACACTCGACCGCTGAATCTCAGTTAACAGATGAAGGAAGCGAGAGTAGTGATAGCGCTAATTCAACGAGTCAGTGAAGCAGCCGTCCGCGTGGATGGTGAAGTCGTAGGAGAAATTGATCGTGGTCTGCTGGTCTTATTGGGCGTAGAGAAGGACGACGATGAAGCTAAAGCAAAGCGTTTAATGGAGCGTGTTACAACCTACCGTGTGTTCGAAGATGACGAAGGCAAGATGAACCTGAACGTTAAACAGGTGGAAGGTAAAGTGCTGGTGGTTTCTCAATTTACGCTGCCTGCGGATACAAAAAAAGGCACGCGAGCTGGCTTTTCTCGCGGTGCGCATCCTGTTGATGCAGAGCGCTTGTATGATTACTTTTCTGACTTGTGTGAAGAAGTCTTACCCACACAGCGTGGCCGCTTCGCTGCCGATATGAAAGTGTCCTTGGTGAATGACGGTCCTGTGACGTTTTGGTTGCAGGTCTAATCTGGTAACACAGGCGCCATAGTCTAAGCTTTAACTCCAAGCTCATGGAATTGGCTTGGAGTAATTTTTCCGACACTGATTAGTGTTGTGCTTTCAAAGGATTGATATGTTCAAACTCATTACTCCCAAAACCGATAATCAGATAAACAAGTATTATCAGTTTCGCTGGCAACTGCTTCGTGAGCCATGGCGTATGCCGATCGGCTCAGAGCGCGATGAATACGACGAAATGAGTCATCACCGCATGATTGTTGATGGTCGAGGTCGTCCTATGGCGATTGGCCGTTTATACATTACGCCGGACAATGATGGCCAGATCCGCTATATGGCGGTTAAAAATAATCGCCGTAGCAAAGGGATGGGTTCGCTGGTTTTGGTTGCACTAGAGTCGTTAGCACGCCAGGAAGGAGCGAAACGCTTGGTGTGTAATGCCCGTGAAGATGCCATCGCCTTTTATGAAAAAAATGGCTTTGAGCGTCGAGGTGAGCTGACCGATGAGCGTGGCCCTGTGCGCCATCAGCAAATGGTGAAGCAACTGGATCCGATGGCCAATGTGTTACGTCGCCCTGAATGGTGTACTGAGCTTCAACAGCGCTGGGAGCAACAAATCCCAATTAGCGACAAAATGGGGATCAAGATTAACCAGTACACGGGTTACCAGTTTGAATGCTGTGCGCAGCTTAATCCTAACCTTAATCCGCATAACACCATGTTCGCTGGGTCAGCTTTTACCTTAGCAACCCTGACAGGGTGGGGGATGACGTGGCTGCTGCTTAAAGAGCGTGGGCTGCACGGTGATATTGTGTTGGCCGACAGCTCGATTCGCTATCGTCAACCAGTCGAACAAAACCCCGTGGCGAGTACTTCGTTGGATGGGATCAGTGGTGACCTAGACCGATTGGAGTCGGGACGCAAAGCACGCATCGTTATTCACGTAGTGATTTATAGTGGTGACACGCCAGCTGTTGATTTTGTCGGTACCTATATGCTGATACCGAACTACTCGCAGTTACTCAGTTGCTGATGGGGTAAGCGCCGACTGATCTGCTGGGCGCTTATCTGTTTCACCTTCTTGCTCTGTCGGTGAGAGGGTTTGTTCTGCTGCGGAATTCGTGTCGGGTACTTCATCTTCTTCGATAACTTCTTCGTAAAGCTCTTCCTCTTGAGTCTCCAAATTGATGTTATCAATTACGATTGGCTGCTCGATGGAAGGTTCATTTTTCTGTGGAGTCTCAATATCAGTAGGCTCGGCCAGTTTTGATGCGTTCACGCACTCATTACGGTGGGTTTCGCCACTTAGTAGATCGCCTTCAATGTTTCCGCACGACTCTTCCAATTGATAAGTAATGCCACTTAGCGGGTTGTTGGCCATATCAAATGTTCCCCAAACCTTACCACTTATGGCTTTTCCTGAGATGGTGACCGGCGTTATGGCAACTTCCCCTCGTTGCGCGCTTAAACGCAGTGGACTTAAGGTAATGGCTTTGAGCGAATGATCCGCTTGGGACTTCAAGCGGGTATCTCGGAGATTGGCTTCCACTTCACCCGATAAGCTGTAGGCCAGCATGTTGCGATCACCTGATAACCCTTGTAGATCGAGGCTAAGATCGGAAAAACCATCAATAGCCAGTGTGTCGGGTAAAAAATAATCGTGGAAGAGCGATAAGGGAATACCATCAGCATTGACGTTGAGCGCCCAAGGTTGGCTTGGGGTACTCAAATCTATCTGTCCGATGCCTTCTACGTAGCCTTCCTCGAGTGGCGCAAAAAGGCGAGTCAATTGCCAAAAGCCATCTTTGCTTTGCATGGCAAGTGCTGCGTGAGACGTGAGTATTTGGTCATAGCTGGCGTTGACAACGCTGACTTCCAATTCGCCTTGCCAAAGGCCCCAACGTTGAGCCGACTGTTTAATATCAAGCTGTTGTCCTTCGATATTTAAACCGGAAAGTTGCCAATAAGGTTCGTGAGATAGCTGGATAATTTGGCTGCGCTCAATGTCGAGTCGTTCGATTGCAACATGCTCTAACTCGCTGGTGGCGGCGTGCCACCAATTTAGGTTGTCTTCTGGCTGTGTTGCCCACTTGAGGCCTTGAATAGAGGCTTCTTTGAGCTTCCATTGTGTTGGCGTGAACAATCCAGAAACTTGCACTCGACCTTGCTGCCAATCTAAGCTGAGCTCGTTGAGCTGGATTACTCCTGGCTCGATAGCGGCACTCAAACGTGGCTCTATTGCGGTTTGCTGCTGGAATCGAACGCTATCCGCCTGCAATGACACTTGAGCTTTTGTCTTCCAGAGAGACAGTGGCAGTGTGGCGTTTTCCACAGAAAGATCCAAGTTCTGCCAGTGCCAGTCGCCCCATTCAATATCGGCGTTAAGCAAATCTAAGCTATTAATATGATTAATGCTAAATGGTAGATCGTGCCAAGGTTTTGCAAGCAGTGATTGGCGCTGCGTATTACTCAGTTTCAGCTTGTTGATGGTCACATTTACTAAAGACCAGCCTTGAGGATACTGCTCCCCTTGCCCAGATATTTGACTGTTACGCCAGTTAAAAGAGGTGCCATAAAGCGTACTGTCTTGCGGTTTGTAGTCTATATCGACTAAGACTTGATTAAAGGCTTCGCCATTCCAATAGAGTTGGTCGGCCGCAAGTTGAACTTCGCCATATGGTATTAATTGACCATTCCATTGTGGTGATTGAATTTGAAGGTCAATGCCATTGGCAGAGAACTGCTCGTCGGCGTAATCAATATTTTTGAGCGCGATTTGATGGAATAAAACGTTGTCTAAAGGTGGGAGCTTTGGTGCGCCATACTGCAAGCTCATACCATCAATCAATAAACTATCAACGATCCATTTACCATCGCGATAAACATCGGGATTCATCCATAAATCGACTTGCTCGATGTAAGACGCATCGTCTCCGCTGGTGTTCACGCGTTGTAAAGTTAGGTGATAGGGAAAGCCATAACGCACGCTTCCGGCCCGGAAGGGAAGAGAAAAGGTGTTTGACAGCAAGCGCCAGGTTGCGTCCGCGTAAGATGTTGTTAGCAGCGCAATCGTAGCGGCTGGAATGGCAACTAAGATAACCAGTAACAGAAGTAGAACTCGACGCGCTGTTTTCATCTTTGCTAGAACCTACGTGTGTTATGAAATAAAACTAGATAGGCTTTAGCTTGTATCAATATTCTGTGGTATTCAATAAAAAGCCCCTCAAAAGAGGGGCTTGAAGCAATTTTTGTAACTTGGCCTACGTAAAGGTGATAAGTTAATGCCAACTTTTCACTGCGTTTACGCGACGTCGCGGTTACTCGATTTAATCAATCTGAGGACCAGCCGCAACCAGGGATTTACCTTCAGCGTTGTCTGTGTACTTATCAAAGTTATTGATAAAGCGCGCTGCTAAATCTTTCGCTTTGCTTTCCCACTGAAGTGGGTCAACGTACGTGTCGCGAGGGTCTAGAATGCTAGGATCCACACCTGGTAGTGACGTTGGTACTTCAAGGTTGAAGATTGGAATGTGCTTAGTTGGTGCTTCTTCAATCGAACCATCAAGAATGGCATCAATAATTCCGCGTGTATCTTGAATAGAGATACGTTTGCCAGTGCCGTTCCAACCAGTATTCACTAGGTAAGCCTCAGCGCCTGCTGCTTCCATGCGTTTAACCAGTACTTCTGCGTATTTAGTTGGGTGAAGCGTTAGGAACGCCGCGCCGAAACAAGCAGAGAAAGTTGGTGTTGGCTCAGTAATACCGCGCTCTGTTCCCGCTAGTTTGGCGGTAAAGCCAGACAGGAAGTGGTACTTAGTTTGCTCGGGTGTCAATTTAGATACTGGAGGCAGTACGCCAAATGCATCGGCTGATAGGAAGATCACTTTATTCGCGTGACCGCCTTTTGATACTGGCTTAACGATATTATCGATATGGTAGATAGGGTAAGAAACACGTGTGTTTTCTGTTTTCGAACCATCATCAAAGTCGATAGAACCATCGCCACGTACTGTTACGTTTTCTAGCAGTGCATCACGACGAATTGCATTGTAGATGTCCGGCTCTGCTTCTTTCGAAAGTTTGATGGTTTTTGCGTAACAACCACCTTCGAAGTTGAAGACACCGTCATCATCCCAGCCGTGCTCATCATCACCAATTAGCGCGCGTTTAGGATCAGTCGACAGGGTCGTTTTACCCGTACCAGATAGACCGAAGAATACCGCTACATCGCCATCTTTGCCCATGTTAGCGCTACAGTGCATTGATGCGATGTCTTTTAGTGGAAGGAAGTAGTTCATCATGGCGAACATACCTTTCTTCATTTCACCGCCGTACCAAGTACCACCGATAAGTTGCATGCGCTCGGTTAGGTTAAATACGGTGAAGTTTTCTGAGTTCAGGCCTTGCTCTTCCCATTTTGGATTAGTGCATTTTGCGCCATTCATTACTACGAAGTCTGGTTCAAATATCGCTAACTCTTCTTCCGTCGGGCGAATAAACATGTTTTTAACGAAGTGCGCTTGCCATGCGACTTCTGTGATAACACGAATGCTCAAACGTGTATCTGGGTTTGCACCACAGTAACCGTCAACAACAAACAAGCGTTTGTTAGAAAGCTGGTTTGTGACCAGTTCTTTTAGCTCGTCCCACACTTCAGGAGTGATTGGTTTGTTATCATTTTTCACTTGATCAGACGTCCACCACATATGTTCTTCTGTCGTAGCGTCTTTGACGATATATTTATCTTTTGGTGAGCGACCAGTAAAGATGCCAGTGTCAACGGCAACCGCACCTAGTTCAGTAACCACGCCGCGCTCATAACCGGTTAGGTCTTCACGCGTTTCTTCCTCAAACAACATTTCGTAGCTTGGGTTGCGAATAACCTCTTTTACGTTATGCAGTCCGTGCTTGGTTAGATCAAGTGTTGCAGCCTTAGTATGTTCCATAACGGTCATAGGTGCTCCTTATAAGGATTTTGTAGGGATTTTGTAAGAATGTTTTAATTTTAATCTGCTCACCATGCTAGCAACGGGGCGGGGAGAAAACAGGGAGATAGCTCAAAATTTACCCATGATTTCAATAAGGTTTTAGGTAACCCGTCACATATTGGTGGGAATAGTCTATCGTGCACGCAATCCTTTGCGCTAGGGCAAAATCATTATTAATTGTTTAAAATTAAGCAGTTGTTTTATTACGCTTGAGGCTAGTTATTACGAGGGGTTGATCACAAAAAGGCCAGCATTAAGCTGGCCTTTTGTAGGGTAAATTACGTGCTTGATAAGCTATGTAAATTAATGCAGGGTTTTCTTGTCTGTAGAAGCTTGTGCATACAGTTCAGTGACTTCAGATTCGTCGAACGTATAAGTTGTGCCACAGTAATCACAATGTAAAGAAACTGATCCAACTTCTGCCAAAATGTCATAAATTTCAGCTTTCTCAACGGTGATGATTGCTGCACCGCTACGCTCACGAGAACAGCCACAATGGAACTCGACAGGTTGCGGCTCGTACAGACGTACTTTGTCTTGGTTATATAGTCGATACAATAACTCGTTCGCTTCTAAACCAAACAATTCTTCATCTTTTACTGTGTCAGTGAGCTGCTCTAGATGTTCGAAATCATCTGGAGAGCCAGTGCCGTCAGGGATCACTTGAATCAACATACCTGCTGCGTGTGCTTTGCCTTCATGCTCACCAGTGCGGATCCATAGGCGCGTTTTTAACTGCTCTGAGTTTGCAAAGTAGCCTTCTAGCACTTCTGCTAAAGTGTCACCTTCTAATCCAACGACGCCTTGGTAACGCTCGCCGTTTTTCGGTTCGATGGTGATCACAAGGTAGCCCTTACCCATTAGATCGTGAATGTTTGCGTCATCGGCAATATCGCCTTCCCAGCGAGCTACGCCACGAACACGTTGGTTATGGTCACCGTTGATAACGGCAAGAGACACAGGACCGTCGCCTTGTAGCTGGATGGTGATCGAACCTTCGAACTTAAGAGTGGCAGTTAAAAGAGTAGTTGAAACGAGTAGCTCACCCAGCAGTTTCTCTATTGCTGCCGGATATTCCTTGCTGGAGATAACACGTTGGTACGCTTCATCCAATTGTACCAACTCGCCACGTACTGAAAGATCTTCGAATAGGTAGCGGTTTAAAACATTATTTGCCATGGAGTGCTTTCCTCGTTGGTAATTCCGGCTTTTATTGGTGTTTGAACTTAATGATGTCTCTGCGCTGCTTTTTATCTGGGCGGCGTTCCGGACTTGGGTTGTGGGCATTAAGCTTACGTTGAGTCGCGTGTTCCTCACGTTTCGCGATACTCTCATTGGTTTCGCGATATAAGGTTTGTGCGATGGGAGCGCCTCGGCGTTGATCTGAGATTTGTTCGATTATCACGATTTTTTCTTCGTTGCCTTGACGAAGTCTGACTTCAGCGCCCACTTCAACGATTTTACTCGGCTTGCTTCGTTGGCCATTATAGTGGACTTTACCGCCATCGACCATGTTACGCGCGATGGAGCGGGTTTTGTAAAATCTTGCGGCCCATAGCCATTTATCTAGCCTAACGGCTTCATTTAGGGAACTCATAGAACACTACGCTATCTAATCACTGCCCGAATACGGCAATGAGTGATGGATTATTCACCTACAGATGGAGTCAAGGCGTATTTTTTTCAAGGGAGTTGGCAAAAACTGCATAAGAAAAAGGTATGAAAGACAACTTGTGATATAGTTCACTGCTCTTTGTTGAGTAATAATTTTATTGCAAATTTAGCAATTTAAAGTCGATAGCTATCGTTATAGCTTAAATGACGGACGTTAGAATAAAGGAATCCATTCAGTGAAACGTTTAGAGCTAAGTGCAGGATTATCAAGCAGACCGCTACTGGCTCAGATCAAGTCCAATCATTATACCATTCAAGCCAAACTTAGCTTGTTGCTTACCTGTCTGTTTATTGCGATAACCGGATGGATACTTGGCAAAATTGTGTGGTTAGCCATACCTCAATCGTCGGAAGTGCCGCAATGGCGTCCATCGGCGAGTAGCGTTGCTGCGAGCAATAAAGGCGACGCGATAGATTTTAATGCCCTTCAGAATGCCAACCTATTCGGTAAATACACTGAGCAAAAAGCGGCGGTTGTAGAACAGCCTATTGTTAAAGACGCCCCTAAGACGCGCCTTAACCTTACGCTGGTCGGTGCGGTTGCAAGTAGTGATGCCAACACCAGCCTTGCTGTTATTGCTAACCGAGGTAAGCAAGCTACGTACGGTTTGGGTGAAGAAATCGAAGGGACACGTGCGACACTAAAAGCGGTATTGGTGGATCGCGTCATCATTGATAACCAAGGTCGAGACGAGACCTTAATGATGGAAGGTATAGAATATAAGAAGCTATCTGAATCGCCGCAGGTAGCTAGGGCGCAAGCTCAGCGAGCAGAAGCAGCGACGTCTGACGTTGGAGAGAAATTAGAGCAAATCCGCGAGGAAATTGCGAAAGATCCACAAAGCGTTTTTAAATACATCACCATTTCACCCGTCAAAAAAGACGGAGACATTGTTGGTTATCGAGTATCACCTGGTCGTGATGCCGCATTATTTAATGATGTAGGGCTACAACCTGGCGATATTGCGGTTCAACTGAACGGGATCGATTTAAGTGACCCGTCTTCTTCAGTACAACTGATGCAAGTGATGAGCGATCCGCAAGAATTAAATTTAACTGTTGAGCGAGACGGCCAACAGTACGATATCTATATCCAATTGTAAGACTTAGGCAACCGGCGTAAGTTCAGGGAGACATACGTGAAACATTGGTTCAGCAAAAGTGCTTGGCTACTAGCAGGAAGTTTACTCTGCGTACCAGGTGCAATGGCAAACGAATTTAGTGCGAGCTTTAAAGGCACTGATATTCAAGAATTCATCAACATAGTGGGTCGTAACCTCGAAAAGACCATCATTGTTGATCCTTCAGTACGCGGTAAAATCGATGTCCGCAGCTATGACGTTCTTAACGAAGAGCAATACTACAGCTTTTTCCTTAATGTCCTTGAAGTATACGGTTACGCAGTCGTAGAAATGGACAATGGGGTACTTAAGGTTATCAAAGCAAAAGACTCAAAAACCTCAGCAATCCCTGTGTTAGGTGATGGCAGCGCGCAAGGCGATAGTGTTATCACTCGAGTTGTCGCGGTGCGTAATGTGTCGGTTCGAGAGTTGTCTCCTCTACTTCGTCAGCTGATTGATAACGCCGGTGCCGGTAACGTGGTTCATTATGATCCAGCGAATATTATCTTGATTACTGGTCGTGCGGCAGTAGTGAATCGCTTAGCAGAGATCATCAAGCGTGTTGACCAAGCCGGTGATAAAGAAATTGAATTGGTGGAGCTGCGTAATGCATCTGCTGCTGAAATGGTACGCATTGTCGAAGCACTGAATAAAAGTGCGAATCAGAAAAGCACGCCAGAGTTCCTTGAACCTAAAATTGTGGCCGATGAACGTACTAACGCGATTTTAATTTCTGGTGATCCAAAAGTAAGAGCCCGCTTGAAACGTTTGATTCGTCAACTTGATGTTGAAATGGCGACAAAAGGTAACAACCGAGTTGTGTACCTGAAAAATGCGAAAGCTGAAGACTTGGTGGATGTATTGAAAGGTGTTTCCGATAACCTGCAAGCTGAAAAGCAAGCCGGTCAGAAAACATCAGGTGCATCGCGTGGTGAGGTCGTCATTGCTGCTCACGCTGCAACTAACTCGTTAGTTTTAACAGCGCCACCAGATATTATGATGGCATTACAAGACGTCATTTCTCAACTCGATATTCGTCGTGCTCAGGTTCTTATTGAAGCGTTAATTGTCGAAATGTCTGAAGGTGATGGTATTAACCTAGGTGTTCAGTGGGGTTCATTAGAAACGGGTGCTGTAATTCAGTACGGTAACTCAGGAGCCCCGATTGGTCAGGTGATGGTTGGTCTAGAAGAAGCAAAAGATCAAACCCGAACTGAATACTATACCAACTCTAATGGCGAACGAACGCCATATGATGTTACTGAATCAGGTGACTACTCTACGCTAGCGTCAGCACTTAGCGGAGTAAATGGTGCGGCAATGAGTATTGTCATGGGTGACTGGACAGCGCTAATTAGTGCTGTTGCTTCTGACTCCAACTCAAACATTCTATCTTCTCCGAGTATTACCGTAATGGATAATGGCGAAGCATCATTTATTGTGGGTGAAGAGGTTCCGGTTATTACGGGCTCTACGGCTGGCTCAAACAACGACAACCCATTCCAAACGGTTGACCGTAAAGAAGTCGGTATCAAACTCAAAGTAGTGCCACAAATTAACGAAGGTGACTCTGTACAGTTAAACATTGAACAAGAAGTTTCCAACGTATTAGGCGCAAACGGTGCGGTTGACGTTCGCTTTGCTAAACGACAGTTAAACACCTCTGTCATGATCCAAGATGGTCAGATGTTGGTTCTTGGTGGTTTGGTCGATGAACGCGCACTTGAAAGTGAGTCTAAAGTGCCGCTATTGGGTGACATTCCGGTACTTGGCCATCTGTTCAAGTCAACTAGCACGCAAACAGAAAAACGTAACTTGATGGTGTTCATCAAGCCGACGATTATTCGCGATGGTGTGACGGCCGACGGTATTACGCAGCGTAAATACAACTTTATTCGCGCAGAACAGCTTTACAAAGCGGATCAAGGTTTGAAGTTGATGGCTGACGAGAAGATCCCGGTTATGCCAGCCTTTGGCCAGGAGCGTCAGCACCCAACAGAGATCCAAGCGTTTATTGATCAAATGGAAAACAACTAATGGTTGATATGTTAGACACAGCGCCAAGTATGCGTCGTCTGCCATTCAGTTTTGCCAACCGCTTTAAACTGGTGCTGGAGACAGAGCATCCTGAGCGTCCACCTATTCTTTACTATGTCGAGCCGCTTAACCCTGCGGCTCTGGTTGAAGTCCGTCGTGTATTAAAGAAAAGCTTCGTACCGCAACCTATCGATAAAGAAGCCTTTGATAAAAAGCTGACTGAAGCATATCAACGCGACTCGTCTGAAGCGCGTCAGTTGATGGAAGATATTGGTGCTGATAGCGATGATTTCTTCTCTTTGGCTGAAGAACTGCCGCATGATGAAGACTTATTAGAATCGGAAGACGATGCGCCAATCATCAAATTGATCAACGCCATGTTGGGCGAAGCGATCAAAGAAGGTGCGTCGGATATTCATATTGAGACGTTCGAGAAAACCCTTTCGATTCGTTTCCGTGTCGATGGCGTATTGCGTGAAGTTCTGACCCCAAGTCGTAAGCTAGCGCCTTTGCTGGTTTCTCGTGTGAAGGTTATGGCTAAACTAGATATCGCAGAAAAGCGTGTGCCTCAAGATGGCCGTATTTCGTTGCGTATCGGTGGTCGTGCGGTGGACGTGCGTGTATCGACGATGCCGTCCTCTCATGGGGAGCGCGTGGTAATGCGTCTGTTGGATAAAAACGCGACTCGTCTTGATTTACATAGTTTGGGCATGACCCCTTCAGTGCATGACAACTTCCGTCACTTGATTGGCCGCCCTCACGGTATCATCTTGGTGACGGGCCCGACAGGTTCTGGTAAATCCACCACCTTGTACGCTGGCTTGCAAGAGATCAATAGCAACGAACGCAACATTCTAACGGTTGAAGACCCGATCGAATTTGATATTGATGGCATCGGTCAAACTCAGGTGAACCCAAAGGTCGACATGACGTTTGCGCGCGGCTTGCGTGCCATTCTGCGTCAGGACCCGGATGTGGTGATGGTCGGTGAGATCCGTGACTTAGAAACCGCACAAATTGCAGTGCAAGCGTCCTTAACGGGTCACTTGGTAATGTCGACTCTCCACACCAACACCGCAGTGGGTGCGATTACGCGTCTACGTGATATGGGTATTGAGCCATTCCTTATTTCTTCTTCGTTATTAGGGGTGCTAGCGCAGCGCTTAGTTCGAACGCTTTGTCCAAGCTGTAAAGAGCCGTATGAAGCCGATGCGGAACAGAAAAAACTGTTTGGTATGGAAGCGCATGAACCGTTAGAACTGCACCGAGCAAAAGGCTGTGAAGCGTGTAACCAAAAAGGCTACCGAGGTCGAACAGGTATCCACGAGCTCATTATGGTTGATGAGCAAGTACAAGAGTTGATTCACCGAGAGTCTGGTGAGCAAGAAATTGAGAGAGCCGTTCGCGCCCATACGCCAAGTATTCGCAGCGATGGTTTAAGCAAAGTGCGTCGTGGCATTACGTCACTTGAAGAAGTGATGCGAGTGACGAAGGAAACCTAATGGCGGCATTTGAGTACAAAGCGCTAGATGCAAAAGGCAAGCATAAAAAAGGCACGATAGAAGGGGACAACGCCCGACAAGTGCGCCAGCGACTCAAAGAGCAAGGGATGATCCCGATTGAAGTGGTTGAGACGAAAGCTAAATCGGCTAAGTCTTCAGGTTCAGTCAGCTTTAAGCGCGGCGTCTCAACATCTGAGCTGGCACTCATCACACGGCAATTGTCTACGCTAGTCCAATCAGGTATGCCTTTGGAAGAGTGTTTGCGTGCGGTCTCTGAGCAGGCTGAAAAGCCGAGGATTCGTTCTATGTTGGCTGCGGTTCGCTCGAAAGTAACAGAGGGTTATCCGCTTGCCGACAGTTTTGCCGATTACCCACATGTGTTTGATGAACTGTACCGCTCCATGGTTGCGGCGGGCGAAAAATCAGGTCACCTCGATACCGTATTAGAGCGTTTGGCAGACTACGTCGAAAACCGCCAAAAGATGCGATCTAAATTGCTTCAAGCCATGATTTATCCTGTAGTTTTGGTGGTATTCGCGGTTGTCATCGTTTCGTTCTTATTGGCGACAGTTGTTCCTAAAATCATTGAACCCATCATTCAGATGGGCCAAGAGTTACCTCAATCGACGCAATTTTTACTGGCAGCCAGTGAGTTTGTGCAAGATTGGGGGCTGATTATTTTCGTTGTGCTGGTGGCGCTTTTCTATGGCCTCAAACTGGCGTTGCAAAAGCCAGACTTTCGCTTAGCTTGGGACAGAAAAATCTTGAGCTTACCGCTAATAGGTAAGATCTCTCGAGGTTTGAATACCGCACGATTCGCACGAACGCTTTCGATCTGTACTTCCAGTGCGATTCCAATTCTAGAGGGTATGCGCGTTGCGGTAGATGTTATGTCTAACCGTTATGTGAAGCAGCAAGTCTTGCTTGCAGCGGATAACGTTCGAGAGGGGGCTAGTCTGCGTAAGGCGTTGGATCAAACTCGCTTGTTTCCACCAATGATGCTACACATGATCGCCAGTGGTGAGCAAAGTGGTGAATTAGAGAGCATGTTGACGCGGGCTGCCGATAACCAAGATCAAAACTTTGAATCAACAGTCAATATTGCTCTGGGTGTGTTTACTCCTGCGCTGATTGCATTAATGGCTGGATTAGTGTTGTTCATTGTGATGGCGACCTTGATGCCAATGCTAGAAATGAATAACTTGATGAGTGGATAATTTCGAATTAAGACGTGTCTACTAACGGCATGGCTTTAATCTAACTTTCGGAGAAAAAAATGAAGTTTAAGCGTAGTAAACAACAGGGTTTTACACTTTTAGAAGTGATGGTTGTTGTGGTTATCCTAGGTATTTTGGCAAGTTTTGTTGTTCCAAACCTATTGGGTAACAAAGAGAAGGCTGACCAACAAAAAGCGATTACGGACATTGTCGCGTTGGAAAATGCCTTAGATATGTACAAGTTGGATAACAGCGTTTACCCAACAACGGACCAAGGTCTAGAAGCATTGGTTAGTAAGCCATCTAACCCAGAGCCACGCAACTACCGTGATGGTGGTTACATCAAACGTCTTCCTAATGACCCTTGGGGCAACCAGTACCAATACTTAAGCCCAGGTGATAACGGTACAATCGATATCTTCACTCTAGGCGCAGATGGCCAAGAGGGTGGAGAAGGTCCAGCTGCAGATATTGGCAACTGGAACATGCAAGACTTCCAATAATTGAGCCTAAGCCAGCACTAATGAAACAAATGCGAAAACATAACGGTTTTACATTGATAGAAATTCTATTGGTGCTGGTTTTGCTATCTCTTACGGCTGTGGCCGTGATCTCGACGTTACCGACTAGCCAAAAAGATCTTTCCAAACAGTATGCTCAAAGCTTTTTTCAGCGTTTACAGCTGCTCAATGAAGAAGCGGTGCTGAGCGGTAAAGATTTTGGCGTTCGAGTGGATGATACCAAATCGACCTACGCTCTACTGAGTTTAACCTCAGAAGGTTGGCAGCCTCTGAAATTAAAGCAGATTCCGAGCAAAACCAAGCTAGAAGAAGATATTACGCTACAACTCGAGCTCGGAGGTGGTGCTTGGGATAATGATGAGCGCTTATTCAAACCAGGTTCTCTTTTTGATGAAGACATGTTCGCAGAAGAAGAGGACGAAAAGAAAATTCAGCCACCGCAAGTGTTTATCTTTTCCAGCGCCGAAGTCACGCCATTTACCCTGTCTTTTTTTCCGCAAAATGGTGATGCCTTTAATGACGGTTGGCGAGTCATTGGCAAAGAAAGTGGACAAATTTTGTTATTAGCTCCGGGCGAAGAAGTGAAAGAGGATGAGAATGCGCAATTTTAAGCAAGCTCGCCCAAATTTGAGTCATCGCCGGACGAGAGGCATGACCTTACTGGAAGTATTGGTCGCACTGGCAATTTTCGCTACCGCTGCCATCAGTGTCATTCGCTCTGTGAGCCAGCATATTAATACAATCAGTTATCTAGAAGAAAAAATGTTTGCAGCCATGGTTGTGGATAATCAGATGGCAAATGTGATGTTGAATACCGGAGAACTCAAAGCGAAAAACGGCACAGAAGAGCTGGCAGGACGCACTTGGTTCTGGAAAGTCACGCCAGTCGCCACGACGCAGCCATTGCTGAAAGCATTTGATGTGAGCGTCTCGGTAGAGAAAAGCGCGAGCCCTGTAGTAACGGTACGAAGCTATGTGGCGCAATAATCATCTCCGCGCAAACACGCGCCAAAGGGTAAAAGGTTTTACACTTATTGAAGTGTTGGTATCGATTGCCATCTTTGCCAGTTTAAGTGTCGCAGCGTACCAAGTGGTATCGCAAGTACAGCGTAGCAATGCGCTATCACAAGAACGAACCCAACGCTTAAACGAAATTCAGCGTGCCATGGTTATGATGGATAACGATTTTCGTCAAATGGCGATGCGTCAAACACGTACTAATGGTGAAGAGCCTGCTAGCCGGCTAATTTTTTGGTCCGATTACCTGTTGGACTCCGATACTAAAGGGCTGATGTTTGCCCGTTTAGGTTGGCACAATCCTCAGCAGCAGTTCCCTCGTGGAGAAGTAACCAAGGTTGGCTATCGCTTAAAAGAAGAAACACTGCAGCGAGTATGGTGGCGCTATCCTGATACGCCGGTTGGGCAACAAGGTACTGTTACTCCATTGCTAACGCAGGTCGAGTCATTTGATATGCGTTTCTATGATGGTAAGCAATGGAAAAAAGAGTGGGCTGAAGAAAAAGCGCTGCCGAAAGCGGTTTCTGTTGTTCTCACTCTCAAAGACTATGGAGAAATTGCCCGCACTTATCTCACTCCTGATGGCACATTGAGTCAGAAAGAGGAAAGTTCAGGAGACAGCAATAATGGTTAACCGTCAGCGCGGTGTTGCTTTGATTATAGTGTTGATGTTGCTGGCGATTATGGCGACGGTTGCCGCCAGCATGTCGGAACGTTTGTTCTTGCAGTTTCAGCGAGGCGCTAATCAAATCAATTACCAGCAAGCGTACTGGTACAGCCTTGGCGTCGAGGCGCTAGCAAAAGTGGGTATCGAACAAAGTTATAAAGACACCGACACGATTAATATGAGTCAACCGTGGGCGATAAAAGAGCAAGTCTATCCGTTAGATTATGGTCAAGCGGCGGGACGAATTAGAGACAAGCAAGCGTGCTTTAATCTAAATGTATTGAGTCGTGTGCAACCAACGGGTCAGCAAATTACAAGACCATATTTAGTGAATGTATTGCAGCGCCTGTTAGAAGAGTTGGATGTCGAGCCATATCAAGCAGAAATCATTGCAGACTCTACTTGGGAATACATTGATGCTGATGACTCTGCCCGTTCGACTACTGGGGTTGAAGACAGCACATATGAAGCGATGAAACCTTCCTATTTGGCATCAAATGGTTGGATGGCAGATGCTTCCGAGTTACGGGCTGTCTATCAGGTGAGTGGTGAAATTTTCCAAAAATTGGAGCCGTTGGTCTGTGCATTGCCAAGTGATGACTGGCGTTTAAACGTGAATACGATTGATGTTGAGCAAGCTCCGATTTTGGTGGCAATGTTCTCACCAAACTTAAGCAGTAGTGATGCGATTCAGCTAATTGAAAAACGCCCATTTGATGGGTGGGATAGCATTGATGAATTTTTAGCAGAGTCAGAAATGGCTGGCTTAAGTGAAGATGTAAAGAAAAACGCCAAAGGCTATTTGGGTGTAGATAGCGCCTTTTTTGAATTGGATGCACAAGTGTTGGTGGATGAATCACGTGTACGTATCCGAAGCCTTTTGCAAAGTACAAATAGAGAAACGGTGACCGTAGTTCGCCGTCGTTTTGGAGGGATCAGTGAGCGAGTTTCTGACCGTTCGGCTGAGTAGCGAACAACAAAGTACCATTCCTTGGGTGGTGTGGTCGACAGATCAACAGGAAGTGATTGCTAGCGGTGAAATCGCCGGGTGGGAACACTTAGATGAATTGGTCTCATATGCTGGTCAGCGCCAAGTTGTGGCGCTGTTGGCGAGTAATGATGTAGTCCTGACGCAAGTGGATATACCACCTGGTGCAACACGCCAATTCGAGGCTATGTTACCGTACTTAGTGGAAGACGAAGTTGCTCAGGACGTTGATGGCCTGCACTTTAGCGTGTTGGGTAAACAAGCGGATAAAGCGCAGATTTGCGCAGTTGAACGTGCTTGGATTCAGACTGTACTGCAACGTTTCTCAAGCCAAGGTATCGCCATTAAACGCATTTTACCCGATGTGCTTGCGTTACCGGTTCGTGGAGATCACAGCAGTGCTGCAATGATTGGCGAGCAATGGTTAATTCGTCACTCTGCGACAGAGGGCGCGGTTGTCGACGCTTCTTGGTTAGACCTTTACCTCTCTTCTTATCTACAAAATCATGAAGGTTGGAAGCTCGATTGCTATAGCTCGGTCCCGGAATCTGCGTTACCTGAAATATGGGAGCCGCAACCAGAAGAAATGACGATGGCTTTACTGGCGAAGGGGGTGACAGAAAGCCAAGTCAATTTGCTGACCGGGATCTTCAAGCCGAAATCTTCTTGGGGTAAATACTGGAAGCTCTGGCAAAAAGCCACCATTGCTGCGGGGGTGCTTATTGTCGTCATGGTTGCGCAGCAGTTGCTCGTGGTCCACAAGTACGAAGCACAAGCTCAAGCGTATCGTGAGGAGAGTGAGCGTATTTTCCGTCAGGTGTTCCCAAATAAACGACGCATTCCTACCGTTAGTTACCTCAAACGACAAATGGATGATGAAGAGCGCCGCTTATCTGGTGGAAGTGGTCAGCAGGCAATGTTGTCATGGTTGGCGGCATTACCCGCGACGCTTGGTCAGGTCAGCGACTTGGAAATCACCAGCTTTAAATACGATGGGCAACGTGGCGAAGTACGTATTCAGGCTCGTAGTTCAGACTTCCAACCTTTTGAGCAGGCTCGTGTGAAATTGGCAGAGAAGTTTAATGTTGAGCAAGGTCAGTTGAACCGTAGCGATAACGTTGTGGTTGGCAGCTTTGTTTTGAAGCGTTTGTGAGGTAATGATGAAAAATTTAATTTCTCAAGCTCAGGTTTGGTGGAGCAGCATCTCGCAGCGTGAGCAGCGTTTGGTCATGGGATGTGGCGCTATTGCCGTTATCGGTATTATTTATTGGGGTTTATTACAGCCAATGAGTCAACGTGCGGAGCTAGCTCAGTCACGTATTCAAAGTGAAAAACAGTTGCTAGCTTGGGTACAAGATAAAGCGGATGGCATCACTGCACTGCGAAAAAGCAGCGGTGTGAGCTACTCTAGTCAACCGTTGAATCAGTTAGTTTCTTCTTCAGCTCGTCGTTATAAAGTTGAGTTGATTAGAGTGCAACCTCGTAATGAGAGCGTTCAAGTGTGGATCAAACCACTCGCGTTTAATCAACTAGTGGATTGGTTACGTTACTTGAAAGAGCAACAGGGTATTGAAGTCGAATTTTTAGATATCGACCGAACAGAGCAAGCGGGCATGATCGATGTAAACCGCCTTCAGTTTAAGCGAGGTTAAGGTGAAGCGAGCAGTACTTTACGTTGTTATCTTTATCGTCTTTTTTTCAGTCAGTCTTTTAATGGGATTACCAGTCTCTTGGGTGTTACAACAAGCACCAACAGTGAGAGGCCTGGACATTCAAGGAGCCAACGGTTCGGTATGGCAAGGTCAAGCTTCTAGTATTCGTTGGCAGCGCCAGAACCTTGGAGAAGTTAATTGGGATTTCCAATGGTCGAGTCTACTGACAGGTAAAGCTGAGTTTGCTGTGCGCTTTGGTCGTGGTAGTGAAATAGACGTCCGTGGGCGCGGTTTTGTCGGCTATAGCTTAAGTGATGGCCCTTATGCCAAAAACTTAGTTGCCTCGATTCCGGCGGTAAAAGTTGTTGAGCAAGCGCGCCTCCCTGTGCCTGTTGGTGTTGATGGGCAGCTTGAGCTGAATATTCGTCATGCGACTTATGCTGCGCCTTGGTGTAAGGACGGTGAAGGCACTTTAGTATGGAATGCCAGTGGTATTCAAAGCCCCGTTGGCAGCTTAGATCTCGGTCCTGTGATTGCCGATATAAACTGTCAGGATAGTGTATTGACGGCAACTGGTGAGCAGAGCAGCAAACAAGTCTCTGCGGCGTTTTCCGCTGAACTGATGCCTAATCAACGGTACTCAACCAAAGCGTGGTTCAAACCTGGTGCAGAGTTCCCATCCAGCATGGGGGAGCAACTGAAATGGTTGGGTAAGCCGAATGCTCAAGGTCAATATGAGTTTAACTACCAAGGGCGCTTCTAACCTATCGTGACAAAATCCAATATCTTAAAAGAGCTGCTATTGTGCAGCTCTTTTTGCTTTTGGATCATCGTAAGCTAAAACCTCTATTCGCTGTACATTCGATCTTGATTGGGAGTGAATGAAAGCTTAAAGTCATGATTTTTAAGTGATTTGTTTCTTTTGTTCAGCTTTGCAAGTAACTGGAACATGGTAGGCCAAATACTCCAAGTGCTGTACAGAAGGTCAAAAAGAAAAGGCCACGAAGATATTCGTGGCCTTTCTATTGCTAGAATTTTGTGCTCTAAATTTTACCGATAGGGCGCTTAATCTTTGCGTTGTAAAATCTCATTCCAAGGTAAATCCGCATCACCAAGAACAATAAAATTCGGGTTTTCTAGTGTTTCCCGCTCGTTATATGACAGCGGTTCTAATTGCGTGCTGAGAATACGTCCGCCAGCTTCTTCAACAATGCATTGTGTCGCAGCGGTGTCCCACTCACCTGTTGGACCTAGTCGGAGATAGCAATCTACCGCCCCTTCCGCGACGAGGCATGCTTTCAATGCCGCAGAACCGAGCGGTATTAAGTCGTAATTCCAGGCGCTGCTCATACGGTTAGTAATACGATTGATGTCTTGGCGACGACTAATAGCAATTGCGATGCTTTGCTCTGGCTGTTCGTGTTTGTGTGTATGGATTTTGACGCTGTCCGACATGTCGGGAATTTTCCAGGCGCCTTTGCCATTATAAGCGTAGTAAGTCACGCCAGATACAGGACCGTAAACGACGCCCATGGTTGGTCGATTGTTGTCGACCAACGCGATAATAGTGGCAAAGTCACCACTGCGAGCGATGAATTCTTGAGTACCATCAAGAGGGTCGACTAACCAATAACGTTCCCACTGAGCGCGTTGCTCTAAGCTTATGTCTGCGTCTTCTTCTGACAACACGGGAATGTCAGGCGTCAGATCACTCAAGCGTTCAGTGATGAACTTGTGAGCTGCAATATCCGCACTTGTTACGGGAGTTTCGTCACTTTTGGTGTAGGCCTCGTATTGTTTCTTTTCATATATTTCGAGGATCATTTGCCCAGCACTGCGGGCAATCTCGATGACTTGAGGAAGTAGGTGAGATAGATCTTTTGTCATTGGCATAAGTGATAGTCCTTACTCACAGTGTTATTCGGTTCTAATGACCGTTATTGGTTATGCTTGTGAGTGGTGTTTGGTAAGTGTTTCAGTGCCAACATTAGCGCAGTGATGCTTCGTGCTTCACAGAAATCCATGTGAGTTAATAACTCTTCGGCTTGCGCAAGTGGCCAACGCACAATTTCCAGTGGTTCAGGCTCATCGCCTTCTTGCTTCTCTGGATAAAGCGCCTGTCCTAAAAATAGAGTCATTTTGCTCGAAAAGTAAGATGGCGCGAGGATAACTTGTTTCAACGGGGTTAACTGATTACAGCCAAAGCCGATTTCTTCTTTTAACTCACGATCCGCAGCTTGGTGTGGTGTTTCTCCTGGGTCAATCAGCCCTTTTGGGAAACCTAGCTCGTAACGTTCAGTTCCAGCGGCGTATTCACGCACCAGTAATAAATCGCCTTGTTCTGTTACAGGAACCACCATTACAGCATCTCGTCCACTTGGCTTCATACGCTCATAAGTACGATGCTCACCATTGGAAAAACGAAGGTCGAGCGCTTCCACAGCAAACAGTTTGGATTTTGCAACCGTCTGGCATGAGAGTATCTCTGGTGGGGTTCGTTTCGGCATGACGCTGGCTCCTTGGTGTCGTTGGCGTTTACGAGATGCGTAAGATTCTTAATATATGAGAACTCCGCCTGAGTTTCTAGCGGATTTTACGAGTCGAGCTAAGCATCTCAGCATCACCTCAGTATCGATACAAAAATGGGAGACCGAAGCCTCCCATTTTCTGACAGTGTTTACTCTTAGTAGTAAGAGTGATCACCACGGTCATGTTCTGTAGCATCACGAACTGCGGTTAGTTCACCAATGAACTGGTTTAGCAGCTCTTTCTCGATGCCTTCTTTTAGTGTTACGTCAACCATAGAACAGCCATTACAACCGCCACCAAATGCAACAATTGCAACACCGTCTTCAGTGATCTCAACCAAGTTTACGTGACCACCGTGGCCAGCAAGCTGTGGGTTGACTTGGGTTTGGATAACGTACTCAACGCGCTCAACCAGTGGTGCGTCGTCCGCAACTTTACGCATTTTAGCGTTAGGTGCTTTTAGCGTTAGCTGAGAGCCCATTTTATCGGTAACAAAATCGATTTCAGCGTCTTCAAGGAATGGCAGGCTCAGCTCATCCACGTAAGCTGAAAAACCGCTGTAAGAGAGTTCAGTGTCGGTCGATTCTACTGCTTCTGGTGGGCAGTAAGACACGCCACACTCAGCGTTTTGTGTACCTGGGTTCACAACGAAAATACGAATGTTAGTGCCTTCAGGTTGTTGACCTAAAAGGTTAGCGAAATGCGTTTGCGCAGTTTCTGTAATAGTAATATTTGACACGACGAATACCCGAGTAAATTTGTAGGTCACTGCTGCTATTCTACTCTTGTTGACGTATGGGTCTAGTCTTTTTGATGCTAAGGCATGGCGAAGCGATCTAGAGAGAACGAGGAGCAGGTGTTCTGCAGATGCAGTAAATATCGATGCTTTCTACGCCAACTTCAAGTAGTAAATGACATAATTGTCGGACGGTACTGCCTGTGGTGACTACATCATCGACGATGGCAACATGGGAAGAGTGAGGGCGCTTATTGAGAATAAACGCGCCTTTTAAGTTTTGTTCACGGCTTGTTTTGGTATTACCACGCTGTGATTGGGCGAGCCTTACTCGACGAAAGACCTTCGCATCAAAATTAGTCTGCAATTGCTTGGCGAGGTGTCGGGCTAAAACATCACTTTGATTAAAACCCCGGCGCAGGTAACGCTGCCAGTGCAATGGCACACTGGTAATGATTGGAGCTGGCGTGGTGATGCGCTGTGCCAGTTGCTCGGTTAATGCTTTTACATGCCAAGACTCTCCGTGATCTTTAAAGCGTTGTACTTCCCGTGAAAGGGGAAAGTCGTAATCGCCTAACGTGTATAGCCTTTGCCATGGCGGTGGCTTTGAAAGACATTCACCACAAATACTATCCGTACTCATTTCTTCTTTCTGTAATGATAAACCGCAGCGTTGACATCGTTTTACCGGAGTTAGGTATTTTAAACAGTGCTCGCACCAGCGCAGAGTATTTGTGTGGCTTGGTGTTTGAATAGGGAACCGACACAGGCCGCATTGACTGCTCAATACGCGATGCATGATGTTTTGCCAGTGATGAGATAACATAGCGTTTATTCATGGTGATATTTTACTCAGCCTAACGCTTGGCTGAAGCCGTAGGGAATAAAATAAGTGGGAGAGATTGAGAGCATGAGCACGAAATTACACTGGCAGTCATTTGGTCAGGGACCAGATTTGGTGTTACTGCATGGTTGGGGCATGAATGGTGCGGTATGGCAGCAGACAGTCGAGTCTCTTCAACCTTATTTCCGAGTTCATGTGGTTGACCTTCCGGGGTACGGACATAGCGCCGAATCTCATGCTGAAGATTTAGACCATATTGCTAACTTGGTGGTGCAAGGTGCGCCAGAGAAAGCGATTTGGCTTGGTTGGTCCCTCGGAGGTTTAGTGGCGACGCATGTGGCATTAAATATGCCCGAGCGCGTGGCTAAGTTGATTACGGTTGCCAGCTCACCTAAATTTGCCGCAGAAAAACCGTGGCGTGGCATTCAACCGAATGTACTGAGTGCGTTCACCTCTCAGTTGCTAGAAGATTTCTCACTGACCATTGAGCGCTTTATGGCGTTGCAAGCGATGGGCAGCCCATCAGCGCGTAAAGACGTTAAACAGCTCAAGCAAGCGGTACTATCGCGCCCTCAGCCAAACCCTGAATCGCTGTTGGTTGGGCTAAACATCCTTGCTGATGTGGATCTGCGCGATGCGTTGACGTCTCTTTCTGTTCCAATGTTGCGTCTTTATGGCCGTTTAGATGGGTTGGTGCCAATTAAAGTAGCTAACGATTTAAGTGAACAGTTGCCTCATACCCAGCAGTTTGTTTTTAATCAGTCCTCTCATGCGCCTTTTATCACCGAACATGACGAATTTTGTGTTCAAATCCGAGAGTTTGCTCACGATTGAGCAAGTACGAGCGGAAATACCTCAAGTTGTTTAAAAAGTGGTCGATATAAAGGCTGGTGAGGTTTTATTAGCCAATAAAGCTAAGCCATATTGACGAGTTGGGCGACTCTGAGGAGGGTTCGCAATGATTGTGTCACCGACCAACGTAAGTGTGCCACTGATCGCCCCATCCGTGAATGTGCAGACGGAACAAGCAGCTCGCGACAATAAAGTCCGAGAGCCTGTAACGCCAACGGTCGCATTGGCCAAAACCAATGCAGAGCGAAAAGTAAAAGGTGATGACAAGCGCCGACGTCAGTCTTCTTGGGATCCTTCAGAGCATCCTGATTATGATATGGAAACGGAAGTCGACACGCGTTATCAAGAAGAGCCGGAAGATACACTAGAACGGCTTTTTAGTTTGCTTGCGCTCAAATCGTATAGTGAAGACCAGGGGAAAGGCTACGCGATCCGCTTTCGCTTACCAAAGCGCATTTTGGATGCTGCGATCAATGAAGGATTAATGGAAAAGCGCAGGAAGGTGATCAAGTTTCATTATGGTCATGCAGTCGCTCCCCATACCCCGTCAGAAGTGATAGCAGTATTATGACGACTCAATATCCTACTCAAACAAAAACGCTCCAAGCAGGTTGACTGATTGGAGCGTTTTCTTTTTAGTTATGAAAGCTCGTTAGCGGTGAAGCCTAGGTAAGATTACTTTTTCGCTTTAGCAAACGCTGCAGCAAATGCACCGCCCATCGCGCTGTTCGATGACGAATCATCACGGCGAGGCTGACGACGCTGCGGTTGGTCATTACGACGCGGCGCTGCTGATGAGCGTTGGCTACGGTTGTCTTGACCCGGTTCGTCGTTCATACGCATCGATAGACCAATACGTTTACGCTGCACGTCAACTTCCATCACTTTCACTTTGACGATGTCGCCCGCTTTCACCACTTCACGTGGGTCAGACACATAACGATCTGTCAGTGCAGAAATATGCACAAGACCATCTTGGTGAACGCCGATATCAACGAAGGCACCGAAGTTGGCTACGTTAGACACCACGCCTTCTAGAATCATGCCCGGTTCCAAGTCAGATACCGAGTTTACACCTTCTGCAAAGGTCGCCGTTTTGAATTCTGGACGTGGGTCACGACCCGGCTTGTCTAACTCTTTGATGATGTCTGTAATGGTTGGAACGCCGAAGTTATCGTCGGTGTAATCGACCGCATGCAGACCTTTAAGGAAGCTTGAATCACCAATCAGTGCTTTGATATCTTTGTTGTTCTTCTCAGAAATCGCTTTGACCACTGGGTACGCTTCTGGGTGAACCGCAGACGCATCAAGTGGGTTCTTACCATCCATAATACGCAGGAAGCCCGCACACTGCTCGAACGCCTTAGGACCTAAACGAGGTACTTTCTTCAAGGTTGTACGTGCTTCGAAGCGGCCGTTCTCATCGCGGAAGTCGACAATGTTCTGCGCGATGGTGCTTGATAAGCCTGCTACGCGCGTCAGTAGCTCCGCAGAAGCAGTGTTCACATCAACACCAACCGCGTTTACACAGTCTTCCACAATCGCATCTAGGCGTTTTGCCAACATAGATTGGCTTACATCGTGCTGGTATTGACCCACACCAATAGATTTCGGATCAATTTTCACGAGTTCAGCCAATGGATCTTGCAAACGACGTGCAATCGACACTGCACCACGCAGTGATACGTCCATATTCGGGAACTCTTTTGCTGCAAGCTCAGACGCTGAGTAAACCGAAGCCCCCGCTTCACTTACGATGATCTTCTGAACTTTCAGGTTGCCACGTTTGATGACGTCTGCGACAAAGCTGTCGGTTTCACGTGAAGCCGTACCGTTACCAATCGCAATCAAATCCACATTGTACTTACGCACCAACTGATCAACGATTTGTGCTGACTTGTCGTATTGTTTTTGTGGTGGGTGAGGGTAGATGGTTTCGGTGGCAAGCACTTTACCTGTTGAGTCGACAACCGCGATTTTTGAACCTGTACGCAGACCCGGATCTAGGCCAAGTGTTGCACGAGGGCCAGCCGGTGCTGCCATCAACAAGTCTTTTAGGTTAGTGGCGAATACTTCAATCGCTTCGATTTCAGCGCGCTCTTTCATTGCGCCCATTAGCTCGGTTTCCATGTGCATCGATACTTTGATGCGCCATGCCCAGCTGATCACTTGCTTACGCCAGGTATCCGCCGGTGCGCTGCTTAGCGTCACGCCATAATGATCGGCGATAATCGTTTCGCAGTAAGACTGACGAGCGCCTTCTTCCTGTTCTGGATCAGCGTTCATTGCCAATGTCAGGAAGCCTTCGTTACGGCCGCGTAGCATCGCCAGTGCGCGGTGCGATGGCACTTTGCTTAGGGGCTCGTTGTGGTTGAAGTAATCTTTAAACTTCTCGCCTTCTTGCTCTTTGCCTTCAACGACTCGTGAGACCAGTTCCGCATTGCGATTTAAGTGGTTGCGAATTTTTTCCAGTAAGTTTGCGTCTTCTGCGATGCGCTCCATGATGATCGCGCGAGCGCCATCCAATGCAGCTTTGGTGTCTGCGATGCCTTTGTCTGCATCAAGGTATTTGCTTGCTTCGCTTTCTGGCTCGGTTTGTGGGTGATTCCAAAGCTGATCTGCGAGCGGCTCAAGACCAGCCTCAATCGCGATCTGACCTTTCGTACGACGCTTGGGTTTGTAAGGTAGGTATAAGTCTTCAAGACGAGTTTTGCTGTCTGCCTGCGCGATCTCTTGTTCTAGCTCTGGCGTCAGTTTGCCTTGCTCTTGGATTGATTTGAGGATGGTTTGACGGCGATCATCCATTTCACGAAGGTAAGACAGACGGCTGTCCAAAGTACGAAGCTGGGTATCATCAAGGCCCCCCGTCACCTCTTTGCGGTAACGTGCAATAAAAGGGACAGTGTTGCCATCATCAATTAGGGTGACAGCGGCGTTGACTTGCTCTGGGCGAACATTCAGTTCTTGAGCAATCATGCGACAGATAGCTTGGCTCATCCGTGTTTTCTCTTTTAATTCGGTTTTGGTTGTATAGAACATTGGGGTCGTTCGAAGAATTTGCAATGTTTTAAATTAACGAGGCAAAAATTTACCGGGCGCTGGTGGACATCAGTCAGATTTATGTCAAAACTGTAATTAAATTGAGAACTTATATCCGCAGTTATCGACTAACCTAATTCCACGGTTGTTGATATCACTAAATG
This sequence comes from Vibrio sp. Vb1554, assembly GCF_033344235.1. Lineage (NCBI taxonomy): Bacteria > Pseudomonadati > Pseudomonadota > Gammaproteobacteria > Vibrionales > Vibrionaceae > Vibrio > Vibrio sp. Vb1554. The sequence continues at coordinate 123,462 of NZ_JAWPOJ010000006.1, forward strand.
TACCTCGGCTTATACGGATAATCATGATGAAAAAAATGTCTTTGGCGTTAGCGCTTACGAGTGCCTTACTTGTCGCCCCGCTTAGTTGGGCGCAGTCTATCTCAGGAACCACACAAGCTCCCGTTTATCAGCTCGATAACAAATTGGTACTAGGGCGTGTGGAGAGCGTCTACTACAGTGACATTCCGGAACTAAAAGCGGTGCCATTTATTGGCAAGATTGATACTGGTGCAGATACGACATCGATGCATGCGGAGAATATCCATGTCAGTAGCTCACACCCAGATTACCAAGATTTGAAAGATAACGAGTTACTTTGGGCGATTGTCGATGACTTAGGTGGTACGAAGGCAAAGTGGGACGCCGACAGCTTTAAGCCATATCAAGTAAAGGTTAGCTTTACGGTTCCTCACCCTTATACAGGGAAGGAAATACAGATTACCGATCATCTGGAAAGAGTGAGCGCGATTCGCAGTCGAACAAGCAAAAAGCCCATCCTACGCCCGACAATAAAAATGCCGATGACAATCGCTGGTCACACCGTTGATACGGAAGTGAACCTGACCAAGCGTACGCAATTCTCTTCTCCTATCTTGATTGGTAAAACCTATCTCGATGATAACGCATGGGTCTTCGCTGGTTACGATTACCTTCAAGAACAGCCACGCGCAAAAATGATTGGCAAAAAAGAGACGGTTGAAGTCGAAGGTGTGCCATATAAGATCAGCATCTCAACTTCTAGCCGTTATACCAACGTCCATGCACTGGACATCAAGGTAGACAAAAAGCATAACGAAGTCTCTTTTATGTTAGAGGGCGAGAATGGCAAGCGTCATCCAATGACATTACCCTTGGTACGAATGCTGAAAACGACCAAAAGCGAGCGCCCTTTAGTCTATTTACCCGTCAAAGTCGGCGAAAATGAAACTCAACGTTGGTTGGTGTATCTGCGTGATCGCAGTAAGTTCAGTTCGCAAATTCGCTTAGGTCGGGACGTCGCGAGTCAGCACTTTGTTATTGATACGGACAGAGAAAATCTACTGGGTGGCGTAGAAAAAACGTTCAAAAGCGCACTCAAATCAAAACCTCTTGTCGTTTCACCAGAAGAACAGGTCACCATTGATGGTTATACCGTCCCTGCTTACCCCACTTTTACTGTGAAAACGCCATTACTGCGTGTAAATGGGTTTGAAGTAACAGAAAAAGGTAAGGATGAATCCGTCACGTTTTATTTAATGAACGATGAGGGGAAAGAAGAAAAAATCACCAAACCAGTGTTGAAAAAGCTCAAGGTTGGCAGCGCGGTTCGCCCTGTTGTCGAAGGAGACTTTCTTCTCGGTAGAAAAGACACATCAATGAAGTTTGCGCTCGATGTGCTTGATGAGGGTGACACTCAACCCTTTTTCGTCTTTGGTCATGACATAGCCAAGGGTGGTGTGTTGCTGAACACTCGCGCAGACCATCTACTAGATGCAAGGCCACTTTTCAAAGCTGGCCATATCGAAGTGGCTGAAGTTGAGGGGATGTCTTTCCCTGTGAAGTTAGACACGGGTGCAGATGTAAGCTCAATCAATGCTAAGAACATCAAGCAGTTTAAGAAAGACGGCAAAGACATGGTGAGCTTTACCTATGAGAACGATCTTGGCATGAAACAGGCGTTTACCAAGCCTGTTGTTGATGTCATGCGTATTAAAGCGAAGAAAGGCGAGAAAGCGAACGTACGCCCTGTGGTTGAAATGCATGTTAAGCTTGGCGAATTAGAGAAGAAGATCCGAGTCAACTTACAGGACCGAGGTCGCTTCCATTACAGCATGATTTTAGGTAAAAACTTCCTAAAACATGGCGCGGTTGTTTCGAGTGATACGAATTACATCGTGACGCAAAAACCGGATTACGAAAAGTAACACTCTGGCCGCCTTATCACCTTGATACCCAAAGCCTGAAAAACATTGGATCTTTGGGTATATCATCTCCTTAATGCTGCCAAAGAGCAGCATTTTTTAGTTGAGATAGGAGTTAATTTGAAAACTAAGCTGATTACACGAGAAGGTTACAACAAACTCAAACAAGAGCATGATTACCTTTGGAATGAAAAGCGCCCGGAAATCACCAAGATCGTCACTTGGGCTGCGAGCCTGGGCGATCGCTCAGAAAATGCGGATTACACCTTCAATAAACGTTTACTCCGTCAGATCGACCGTCGTGTCCGCTTCCTTCGTAAATTCCTGCCAGAAGTCACGATCGTTGACTATTCTCCGCAACAAGAAGGCAAAGTCTTTTTTGGTGCATGGGTGGAAATAGAAAATGAGGCAGGAGAAGTGAAAAAGTTTCGTATTGTCGGGCCTGAAGAGATTTATGGCGATGCGAAAGACTACATCTCTATCGATTCACCTATGGCGCGAGCGATGTTGAAAAAACAAGTGGATGAAGAGTTCACGGTACGCACCCCAGAAGGTGAAAAAGAGTGGTTCATCAACTCAATTGAATACACTCAACCGGCCTCGGAAGACTGAGGCTTTATCACCGATTCAAGTCTCATGAAGTTCACTAGAAGTGACTTGGGTCTCAACGTCAGAATATTTGGTATAAAGGCATGGTGCCTTTCTCGGAGAAGTAAAATGAACAAAGCAGTCATGTGTAGTGCTGCACTAACAATAGGTTTCTCACTTTCAGTTTTTGCTCAAGATGAAGTGAAAGGCTGTGACGCTAAAGAGTTAGCGGTAGAGCAGCAGCTTGAGTATGCAAAAGCGCAAGGTAATGAGCATCGCATTAAAGGCTTGGAGCAAGCACTTTCCGCTATCCAGAATGAATGCTCGGAAGGTGAGCTGCGCCAAGAGCTGCAAACAGAAGTGGAAGAAAAGACTAAAGAAGTTGAGGAGCGAGAGGAAGAATTAGTCGAAGCTCAGCATTCAGGGAAAGCAGACAAAATTGAGAAAAAACGTCACAAGCTGGCTGAGGCACAGCAAGAGCTGCTTGAGGCCAAACGTGAACTGGAATGGAATTATGGTCAATAGTAGGTGCTGAAAATACCTGCTAGAGAGAGAATAAAGCGCTTAAGATAAAAAGAGTAACAATTTGCTTGAGCACGTTAGGAAAAACAGTGATACATTTTCGACAATAGACGCTTCTGAAAGGATGTTTCAATGCAAGAAAATCATAAAATTTTAGTGGTTGATGACGATGCTCGTTTACGTGCTCTATTGGAGCGTTACCTTTCTGAGCAAGGTTTTCAGGTACGAAGTGTCGCCAATGGCGAACAGATGGATCGCCTACTAACGCGCGAAAACTTTCACTTAATGGTGCTGGACCTAATGTTGCCAGGTGAAGACGGTTTGTCAATTTGTCGTCGTCTACGCCACGCGAACAATATGTTGCCAATCTTAATGCTCACCGCGAAAGGTGATGAAGTGGACCGCATCGTAGGTCTTGAGGTAGGGGCGGATGATTATTTGCCAAAACCGTTTAACCCACGCGAATTGTTGGCTCGCATCAAGGCCGTATTACGCCGCCAAACTGTAGAGTTGCCGGGTGCACCAAGCACGGAAGAAAAAGTGGTGGAGTTCGGGGAGTTCCGACTCAATCTAGGCACTCGCGAGATGTTCCGCGGTGACGAGGCAATGCCACTCACCTCTGGAGAGTTTGCTGTTCTAAAGGCGCTCGTGATGAATGCACGTGAGCCAATGTCACGAGACAAATTGATGAACATGGCGCGTGGCCGTGAATATTCTGCAATGGAACGTTCTATTGACGTACAAATCTCACGTTTACGTCGCATGTTAGAAGACGATCCGAGCAAGCCGCGCTACATTCAAACCGTATGGGGCCTAGGTTATGTTTTCGTCCCAGACGGCAAAGAGGTGTAACCTCTTCACTCCATAGCCAGCACTTGGCTATAGCAACTTCAGCCTTCATTACCTTCCCTTTGAAGGCTGAAATTTCGCGATTAGGACCACTAGGAACGTTCCATGCGCATCCGAAGTTCACTGACACAATCTATTCTGCTGTTCATCTCTTTGCTTCTCGCGAGCCAAGTTTTCTCTTACTACGCCGTTTTTAACTACGCGTTGATGCCGAGTTTGCAGCAGTTCAATAAAATTCTCGCCCATGAGCTCAATTTGGTGCTTGATGATGAAGGACCTTTAAAGTCTGATGCACCGTTAAGGCGTCAATTATTAGAAAGATTAGGGGTGACGGTTCACAGCCTTGACAGCGATAAGGCGATTGAATTTCATCACGCAATGTCGATTGATTTGATGTCTGAAGAAATGAGCCAAGAGCTGGGTTCGCCTACAGAAGTACGCTTATTGCTTGGCGATGAAAGTTACATTTTGTGGATGCACATCGAAAAGTTGCCGAACTCCATCATTCGTATTCCGTTATCTGAGCTGCAAGAAGAAGATTTTGCACCGCTGTTTCGTAACAGTTTGATTATGGCGCTGCTGATCATTGCTGGTGGTTGGTTGTTTATTCGTTTGCAAAACCGTCCACTTTTGGCTTTAGAGAGAGCCGCGAAAGACGTCGGTCGAGGTGAGATCCCGCCCCCCTTAGCAGAGAAAGGCGCATCGGAGATTCGCTCTGTAACTCGAGCCTTTAATCAAATGTCGAAAGGTATTCAAGAGCTAGAAGAGGACCGAGCCTTATTAATGGCGGGGATTAGCCATGACTTACGAACACCTCTGACGCGTATTCGCCTAGCGACAGAAATGATGTCTCCTGAGGACAGCTATCTTGCGGAGGGGATCATTAGCGATACGGAAGAATGTAATGAGATCATCAGTCAGTTTATGGATTATCTCAAACCGGTGAACCAAGAATCGTTTGAAGCGGTTGATATCAGTACGATTGCCAGTGACGTTGCCAGTTCTGAAGGTGGCTATGAGGTTGAAATTGAAACAGATCTTAATCTTAACTTGCCACCAGCCAAAGGAAGCGCGATTGCGATTAAGCGGGCGATCAGTAATTTAGTTGTGAATGCGCTACGTTATGGTAATGGCTGGGTCAAAGTCAGCACTGGTGTGACAGCAGATAAGCAGCTAGTGTGGATTTCAGTAGAGGACAACGGACCGGGTATCGAGCATTCTCAAATCGCGAGGTTATTTGAACCCTTTACGCGTGGTGACACCGCTCGCGGTAGTGAAGGCACTGGGCTAGGGTTGGCGATTGTGAAGCGTATAATCAGCCAGCATTCAGGCTCTGTGGTGATACGTAATCGCAGTGAAGGCGGTTTAATCGCTCAAATCAGTTTTCCTACCAAGTAAGTCGATGGCCTGCACCCTTTAAAACAAAAAGCCCAACCTAAATAGGTTGGGCTTTTCTTATTCTCAATAATCTTAAGACTCTTTCGCTTCCTGAGGAAGTTCATCTTCGTCTTCCAGTTTCTCTGGCAGAAGTAGATTTAAAATGATCGCTGTGATGCCACCTGCTGCAACACCAGTTGAGAAAATACTCTTAATAAATTCTGGCATAAATTGCAGGATCTCTGGTTTTTGTGCGATACCAAGTCCCATTGAGAAGGATAAGGCCATGATCAGAATTGCGCGGCGATCGAGCTCAACACGAGAGATAATACGCACACCAGCGGCAGCAATCGTACCAAACATGACAATCGTTGCGCCGCCAAGTACTGGCTCAGGAATCAGCTGAACAAAGCTAGCGACGCCAGGAAACAAGCCAAGAATCACTAACATGCCAGAAATAAAGTAACCCACGTAGCGGCTCGCGACTCCTGTTAGCATGATGATGCCGTTATTCTGGCTAAACGTTGAGTTCGGGAAGCTGTTGAAAACGGCTGCGATTGCAGAGTTTAAGCCGTCTGCTAACACACCGCCCTTAATGCGTTTCATGTACACTGGGCCTTTTACTGGCTCACCAGACACTTCAGATGTTGCGGTAATATCACCGATGGCTTCTAGTGCGGTAATAAAGAAAATCAGTACCAGCGGAATGAACAGAGACCAGTCAAACGATAAGCCATATTGCATTGGTACGGGCAGTGCTACGATCTCGGTTGCGCCTAGCTGAGAAGTATCTACCATCCCCATAAAATACGCCATGATGTAGCCCACTAGCATCGCAATCACGATTGAAGCCACACGGATGTATGGGTTTTTCGAGCGGTTTAAAATCACAATTAATCCAAGTACCGTCCCAGCCAGAGCAAGTTTGTCTAAGCTGCCGAAGGTTCCTTCATTTAATGCTGCGTAGCCACCGCCCATTGATACTAAGCCGACTTGAATCAGTGTGAGACCGATAAGAGTGACGACGATGCCTGAAACAAGCGGAGTGATGATTCGGCGGGCATGCTCCAACACGCGAGATAGAAAAATTTCTGCAAATGATGCGACTAAAATCGTACCAAAAATGGCAGCCATCATGGTACTGATGTCTGCTCCACCGGCTTTCAGCGATAGGCCTGCACCAATAATAGGACCTAAAAAGTTAAAGCTGGTGCCTTGAACAGAGAGCAAACCAGAGCCAATTGGGCCAACGGTGCGAATTTGAATAAACGAAGACACGCCTGACGCAAACAAAGACATGCTGATGATGGTATTCGTTTGGTCTGCTGGTACACCCAAAGACTGACAGATGATCAGTGACGGAGTGATAACCGCGACGAACATCGCCAATAAGTGCTGAAGTGCGGCAAAAATGGTTTGAGGCAAAGGTGGTCGATCGTTGAGTTGATAGACCAGTTCCGAAGATCGGTTTGAAGTTGTCATTGTTTGTCTCGCTAGTCGCAATATTTCCCTAGTTCTCGCTGAATGGGAGAGCAGGGTGGAGTTGACGTCGTTACCTGTGATTGCTGTTAATCAGAGTCAACTCAGGTTGGTGGAGTGTGATCTAACACACTTAAAAATTTGTGCGCGATTATAGAGAGATTTTCTCAAAAAGCAAACGTTTGCTTTTGGCGTATTAAAAAACGAGCCATTTGGCTCGCTTTCAATCATTACGCTTTGGAGTAAATATCCCGCTCACCCAACCAGCGATCGATAATCGCTGTTGCGTTAGTCGGGTAATTGTCATGAATATGACGCGCAATACGCTGAACTTCGGGAATCAGGCGTTGATCTCGAACTAAGTCTGCGATTTTGAAATCAGCAAGACCTGTCTGCTTTGTACCCAATAGTTCTCCAGGGCCGCGAATTTCTAGGTCTTTCTGCGCAATGACGAAGCCATCGTTACTTTCACGTAGTACTCCGAGACGTTTTTGCGCGGTTTTTGACAGCGGAGAGTGGTACAGCAGCACACAATGGCTAGCAACGGAACCTCGGCCCACGCGACCTCTTAACTGGTGTAATTGTGCCAAACCAAGACGTTCAGGGTTTTCTATGATCATCAAGCTAGAGTTTGGCACATCCACACCAACTTCAATCACTGTCGTTGCGACCAGCAAATGCAGTTTATTGTCTTTGAAATCTTGCATCACCGCTTGTTTCTCTGCCGGCTTCATTCGTCCGTGTACTAGACCAATTTTTACGTCCGGTAGCTTACGTTGAAGCTCTTCTGCGGTATCTGCCGCGGCTTGCGCTTCTAATACTTCCGACTCATCAATCAGGGTACACACCCAATATGCCTGCTTGCCTTCGTTTAAGCAGGCATTTCGGACACGTTCGACGATATCATTGCGTTTGGTATCTGGAATCGCGACAGTCTGGATTGGTGTTCGACCTGGCGGTAACTCATCAATCACCGACGTTTCTAAGTCAGCATAAGCAGTCATGGCTAACGTTCGCGGAATCGGCGTTGCTGTCATGATGAGCTGATGTGGATAGGCGCCTTGTTTTGCGCCTTTTTCACGCAATTCTAATCGCTGATGGACACCGAAGCGGTGCTGTTCATCAATGATGACCAAAGCAAGGTGATGAAATTCAACGTGCTCTTGGAATAGCGCGTGAGTACCCACTACCATTTGCGCTTCACCACTGGCAATACGAGCCAGCTCGGCTTCCTTTGCCTTACCTTTGAGTTTGCCCGCTAACCAACCGACTTGAATGCCCATTGTTTCAAACCAGTTTGCGAAGTTGATAGCGTGTTGCTCGGCCAATAGTTCGGTTGGCGCCATGAGTGCCACCTGATGGCCATGCTCAATGGCTCTAACAGCGGCCAAAGCGGCAACCAATGTTTTCCCCGAACCAACATCGCCTTGCACTAATCGCATCATTGGGTGCGGTTTTTCTAGATCGGCTTCAATCTCTTGTACTACTCGGGTTTGAGCGTTTGTAGGAGAGAAAGGCAGTTGGGCTAAAAGCTGCGTTTTTAGTTTATGACAAGGACCGAGAGGTAGCGCTGAATCCTTCTGACCTTTGCTACGCACCGCCAGCATCGATAAGTTTTGTGCGAGCAATTCTTCCATGATCAAGCGGATTTGGGCAGGATGTTTGCCTTCGTCAAACTCATCTAAATTAATGGTTGGTGGTGGGCGATGAATGGTGTGCAGCGCTTGCGACATCGTGATTTGATGATCATACAACCCAGCTGGAAGTAATTCCCGCACTGCGGTTTTATCAAGCAGGGCTAAAGCTTGTTCGGTAAGGTTGCGCAATGTGATTTGACGTAAACCATCGGTGGTGGGATAAACAGGGGTTAAGCTCTGTTCTACATCGGGCTTTTGCTCGCTAACGTAAAACTTGTAGTCAGGATGAACAATTTCCAAACCCATGCCACCGCGCTTAATTTCACCGTAAGCATGTACTAACTTACCTTGCGTGAAATTGTTCTTCATGGCTGCGGTAAAGTTGAAAAAGCGCAGCGTGATAGTGCCATTACCGTCGCTGATTTTTACCGTTAGCATTTTGCGCTTACCGAAGATGGTGTCGACTGCCATGACCTTACCTTGCACGGCCGCCCAAAGGCCAGCATGCAGTTTGGCAATAGGGTAAATACGAGTACGATCTTCGTAGCGTAACGGAAGGTGAAACAGCAAATCTTGAACGCTATGTAAGCCAACTTTGGCGAGTTTTTCTGCGACTTTCGCGCCAACTCCAGAAAGGGAGGTTAATGGGACGGCAGATAACATTTGGGCGGGCATAGAGGGCTCAAGAAAATGGTTAACATAGCAGTATGTTAACCATGGAGCTGTGTTTTTGTACAGGAAAAAATAGTCATGCTTTAGTTAGTGTCATGATTTGACTGATAACCTATCATTCCGAGGAGCTTTAGCGACATCACGATTCTATTTCCAACAAGTATGTCGCTGAAGTTAACACTATCAGCATCTGTATATTTGAGAATTAGATCCTGAACCACGCTCCTTCGCCGCCGTTCAGGATGACGAAAGTCTGTTACTTGCTTTGCATCTCTTGCCACCACGCGTCATCGGCGATGATTTGACCTTCTTCATCGAGTGGTGGGTAAACGAGCCCTTTTCGTTTCGCGACCTTTGCCAGCACTGGGTGACCACGTTCAAAGAGAATACGGTTGATTGTCTCTTTAGGCAGAGCGCTTTCTTCTCGGTCGTACATGCCTGCGGCTTCACGTTGACGTTGCGCTTCATACAAAATTACGGCACTGGCAACCGATACGTTTAGTGACTGCACCATGCCCACCATCGGGATAATAATGTCTTGATCGGCAAGCTGTTTGGCTTGCTCCGAAGCGCCAACCTTTTCGCTGCCTAAAATGATTGCCGTTGGTTTGGTGTAGTCGATTTCGCGAAAATCGACGGCGGTGTCCGAAAGATTGGTCACCAAAACCTGCATACCTTGCGCTTTGAGTTCGGTAATCGCAGTTTCAATCGAATCGTGAGTATCCACTTCAACCCAGTTACGCGCGCCAGCTGAGGTATGGCTCAGCGTACGCATTTTGTCTGGCCAAATTGCGTGAACTTTGTGTAAGCCTGTCGCGTCAGCGGTGCGGATCACAGCAGAGACGTTGTTTGGCTTATGTACTTCTTCGAGACAAAGTGTCAGATCAGTTTGGCGAGTTTTTAGGACTTGGTGAATACGGTTGTAACGTTCTAGGTTCATATTTATTGAGGTATAAAAAATCGCCACCTAACAGAGTAGGTGGCGATAGAGGTTAGTTCTTTCTGCGTCTGACTCGGGTTGCTTGAGGCATTGCCTTAATCTTACGCATGATACCAGCAAGGTGGACACGATCTTTCGTCGTCAACAGCACAGTCACAGTGTATAGACGACCATCACGTTCTTCCGTTGAAAGGCCATGAATGTTTGATCCTGTTTTCGAGATCACGTTGGTCAGTTCTGCAAGAGCACCTTGGTTGTTAAGCATGTCGACTTTAAGTTCAGCAATGAACTCTTTATCGTAGTCTTCAGACCAAGCGACAGCCATATAACGGTCTGGCTCTTTCTGATAACCACGAACGTTCGGACATGTTTCTCGGTGAACAACCAAACCACGACCAGGCGATACGTGAGCAATAATGTGATCATCTGGGATAGGATGACAACAATTTGCAAACGTCAGCAATAAGCCTTCTGCGCCACGAATCGGAAGCTTCTTCTTCGAGTCCGTTGGGATTGAACTTGTTGTCGTGAGCTCTTCGGTGTCACCAAGGAGACGACGTGCGATCACAATGCTCATCAACTCACCCAATCCAATAGCAGCCAATAAATCATCGATGCTTTCTAGGCGAAGATCATTCAAGACTTCTTGGATATTTTCTGGATAAATTGAATCAATCGAGTGACGGCCAAGTGCGTGATTAAGTAGGCGACGACCTAAAGTAATCGACTCTTCACGACGCATCGTTTTCAGTACTTGTCGAATCTTAGTGCGGGCACGAGAAGTCACGACATAGTTCAGCCATGCCGCATTCGGACGCGCACCAGGGGCACTGATAATTTCCACTGTCTGACCGTTTTTCAATGCCTTACTCAATGGGTAAGGGTTACGATCAACACGAGCACCAACACAAGAGTTGCCTACATCGGTATGTACGGCATAGGCAAAGTCGACAGCCGTTGCGCCTAAAGGTAGTTCAACGATACGACCTTTTGGTGTGAAGACGTAAATCTCATCTGGGAAAAGATCGGATTTTACGTTTTCAATGAATTCGAATGAGTTACCCGCGCTTTGTTGTAGCTCTAACAGGCTTTGCATCCAACGCTGAGCTTTCACTTGCGCAGTGGTACCAGACTTGTCGCCTTTGTCTTTGTAAGACCAGTGTGCCGCGACACCTTTGTCCGCCATTTGATCCATATCTTCAGTACGGATCTGAACTTCAACAGGTACGCCGTGTGGGCCAACCATGGAAGTGTGTAGCGATTGATAGCCGTTCGCCTTTGGTACCGCGATGTAATCTTTCATGCGACCAGGACGTGGCTTATACAAGCTGTGTACTTGGCCTAAAACGCGATAACAAGTATCAGCGGTATCAACAACGACTCGGAACGCATAGATATCCATGATGGTGTGAAAGCGCTGTTCTTTGGTTTTCATCTTGTTGTAGATAGAGAACAGGTTTTTCTCACGACCAACGACGCGAGCATTCAAGCCAAAATCTTGCAGACGGCCTTCTATTTCGCTGTGAATGCGTTGGATCATCTCTTTACGATTACCACGTGCGGCTTTAACCACTTCTTTCAGTACGCGGTAGCGGTTGGGATATAGCGCCTCAAAGCCCAACTCTTCGAGTTCGGTTTTGATATTGTGAATACCAAGACGATGAGCGAGGGGCGCGTAAATTTCTAACGTTTCACGAGCAATACGACGCTTTTTATCTGGTCGAAGCGCGCCAAGCGTACGCATGTTGTGCGTGCGGTCAGCCAGTTTGATCAGAATGACGCGGATATCTTGCACCATGGCCAGAACCATCTTACGAAAGTTCTCAGCCTGAGCCTCTTTCCTATCGCGGAATTTGAGTTTGTCCAGTTTAGATACACCATCAACCAATTCTGCGACAGTGTTGCCGAATTTCTCTTCGAGATCTTCTTTAGTTACATCACAGTCTTCAATGACGTCATGCAGCAAAGCAGCTTGGAGGGTTTCGATATCAAGGCGCATTTCGGCCAAGATACGAGCCACAGCGACAGGGTGGATGATGTATGGTTCACCGCTAGAGCGGGTTTGCCCTTCATGGGCATCTCTCGCTACCACATAAGATTGACGCAGAGCCTCAATCTGAGGCTCTGTTAGGTATTCTTGGGCAACGTCTTTGAGGCTATCGAATAGATACAAATTATAGGCCCGGGAGGTTGTTGAATTCTAAAGTCAGAATTAACGGTTGTGAGCGATGCTGCTTACTGCCGCTAGCTCTGCCGCTTCTTGCTCTTGCTGTTCTTGACGTTCACGAGCGTCTAGAACTTCTTTAGTAATTAAACCTTCTTCGATTTCGCGTAGAGCGATAACCGTTGGCTTATCGTTCTCTTCTGGCACTAGTGCATCTTTACCGCCAGTTTGCATTTGACGAGCGCGGCGAGCCGCAATCAGTACTAGGTCGAAACGGTTGCCAACTTTTTCAACAGCGTCTTGAACAGTTACGCGTGCCATGAGGACTCCAAATAGTTAACTAAAATTTTAGAATGACGAGAAAGTATACAACCTAACTACTTTATTTACTAGCAATTAGACAAGCCACCGTTTGTGGACTTTCTCAGGTAGTTTATTGTGTTTTTCGCACTGGGCAAAAAACGGGAAATTCTTTATGTTTTACAGCGTGACTTTTTTGAAGTTACTCTGCTAACAACGCGTCAAGCATACCTTTATATTTAGCAGCTTGCTTTTCTTCCTTCAATCTTTCAGCACGCAAGATAGCTTTAAAATCCATCAAAGCGGTATCAAAATCGTCGTTTACGATCACGTAGTCGTACTCGTTGTAATGAGAGATTTCCGACTTGGCTTCAGCCATACGCTTTGCGATCACTTCATCGCTATCTTGACCACGAGTGTTCAAGCGACGCTCTAACTCACCGTTTGATGGTGGCAGGATGAAGATGCTTTTGGCTTCTGGCATTTGTTCACGGATTTGGCGTGCGCCTTGCCAGTCGATATCTAGAAAAACGTCGATACCTTTATTTAGTGTTTCTTCAATCCATACACGAGATGTGCCGTAATAATTACCAAACACTTCTGCGTATTCTAGGAAGTCACCTTTAGCGATCAGGGCTTCAAACTCATCTTTCGCTACAAAATGGTAGTGGACACCATTTTCTTCACCAGGTCGCATGTTGCGCGTGGTGTGAGACACAGACACTTTCATTGCGTAGGTTGGGTTGCGTTCCAACATCGCTGAGATCAAGCTAGATTTACCTGCGCCGCTAGGTGCAGATACGATATAGAGAGTACCTTTGCCCATTGTACTGTTCCACTTTTGATTGGATTGATTGAGTGCCGAAGGAAAGTTCGACATTCTTATAACGATAGCACTGGCATTGAGAAATCAACCACCAAAGGGGTGGATATTGGTGATAATCCCGCCAGAAAAATGGAGGCGAAGAGTATCATGATCTCTATTTTGTTACCAGTTGATCTTTCTGTCTGTGATCGTCCCAGATGAAATAGTTACTTACGCCAGAGTGTTCCTAAACAGCGAAGAAGGAGCGTGGTACAGGACTTACCATCCGCGCACTCTGTTATTAAAACCATTTCTACAACCGTTTAGTGTGCTGATTTTAGGTTTAGAGTCCCGATTTGGCTTGCGTGAGTGACTCTGGTTAAAAATAGGGGTTAATAAAGATAAAACGGAAAAAAGGGGAAGCTTTCACTTCCCCAGGCGTGCGACTGACTCACACTTAATCTTCGAATTATCCTTGAGACTCTAGGAAATTTATCCAAGGGCTAACGGTTGACCTGAATTTTGGCGATTGAGCAGCGCCTTTCATCGCCTGCAAGGCCTTTTGTGGTTGCTTAAGCTCGAAATAGGCCATCCCGCGAATGTATTCAAGTTCTGCCTTTTGCTCTTTAGAGGCACTGGATGCCGCGCTTTCTACAAAACGAGTTGCTTCAGAATACTGCTTGTCTTGTATCATTAAGCGAGCAATCTGAATTTGCGTGTTAGCAGAAGGAGCGAGGTTATATGACTTTTTATAAGCGAGAATTGATTTATCTAGCTCTTTAGCTTGCTGCCAGAAACTGGCTAGGCGGTCATAGTTTTCCTTCGTCTTTTCAATGTTTCCAGCTGCCATTTCCTTTTCAAGAGTTTTGGCTGCTTTATATGGAATACCTTGATAAGCCAAGAAGTTTACAAAGCGTAAATATTCCTTCTCTCCTTCTAGTTTCCCCATTTTGTAAACCATTTCTAGGGTGGCTAGAGAGTTTCGCTCTTGACCTAGCTCCATGTAGACACCAGAAAGTTGCATCCAGTAACGCTTTTTCTGAGGGTACTTTGAAGTCAGAGTTTTGAGTACACTGGCAACGCTTTTCAGCTGGCCTAACTCGTAGTGAGATGCAACGAGAATTAAGTACCAAGACTCACTTGGGCTCTTGCTCATCGCGATGGCTTTTTTGGTTGGCGGGATTGCATTTCTGTAATCTTCCAACTGAACATAGGCGCTCGCTAACGTGATATAAGCATGAGCTTGAGGCTTCTCTTTGGTTGTTTCTGCAACCTTGAACCATTCCTTCATCGTTTTTACAGATAACGTATACTTTTCTTCAGCTAGGTAAAGCTGAGCCAAGCTGTAGCGAACTTGTTGAGCAACAGGAACGGGAAGTGCGTCGAGCTGTAATGCTTCGGCAAAGTATTTTGCTGCTTGCACATAATTGTCTTGTAGCGAATACAAAAAGCCAGTCTGCTGAAGTAAAACTGCTCGGTCGTATTTTTTCGAACTTGTGCTTTCTAAAGCGCTTGCTAGTTTTTCTTTCGCTGCTGAATATTTTTCAGTTGCGATCAACTCTTGCACTTTGTTAACGGTTCGAAATGTCCGATCTGATAACTGAGGAGCTTCTTTTGCCATCGTAGGAGCGGCCATTGCCACTCCTACGAAGAGAATTAAAGAAGCCACTTTGCTTTTCCATAAACTTTTCATCGTGACTCCTTAATTGGTTGAGAACTCTATTTCTTGCGATAGGCGCGAGCTAACAGGTTTCCCGTCAACCAATTTTGGTTTAAATGTCCATTTAGAGACTGTTTTTCTTGCCGCTCGACCGAGGCCTAAGCGTCGTGGTTGCTCTTTAAGAACTTTGATGTCCTCTACGGCACCACGTGCGTTGACAGTAAACTCTAATAAGACGACCCCTTTTTCTATTCCTGCTTTCGCAGCTTTCCTAGGCATTTGAGGTTGGAATGTCGCTAGAGGTGTTGGACCTCCGCTACCCGCGAGTTGCGCACCTCCACCCTGGCTATAATGTCCAAGCACCGAACCACCTGTAACATTTACGGGTAGGTCAAGCTTTGGCATATCCATTGGGGTCTGCTCCATCACCGGTTTTACTGTCGCTGTCACTTTCATTTCTGGCGGCGGCGGCGGACGCTTAGGCGGTGGTGGCTTTGGAAGTTCGCGTTTTTTCTCCTGTATTTTTTCGTCTGGTTTAATGCGAATAAACTCGACCATACGCAGGTCATCATTCGACACTAACTCGTGGCGCTCTTTGTTTACTAGCTTGTCCATCCCCCAGAACAACCCGAGGGAGACAATGAGCGCCAGTGCAATTGAGGCCAGATACCGCATAAGCTTAATCCTTATTGGTTGCGGCAATGGAGATGCTTTCTACACCTGCCATTTTGATCTGGTCCATAACCTTCACGACTACGCCAGCATTTGCTTCTGTGTCGGCTTGGATAACAACTGCGCCATCAGGGCTTTCTGCACGAAGACGTTCAATATTCGCGCGAACCGCGTCCACTTCGATGCGGCGTTTATCAACCCAAACATCACCCGCCGCACCAACTGCGACCATGATGTTACCTTTTTTCACGGTTTGCGCAGAGCTTGCTGTCGGGCGGTTTACTTCTAGACCAGCTTCTTTTACGAACGATGTTGTTACGATAAAGAAGATCAACATGATGAATACGATGTCGAGCATCGGTGTCATATCGATAGCGGTTTCATCACTGCTATCACTGCTATAGCGTCTTTTCATGACCTATACCTCTAATTCCATTTACTCAGGCAATATGCTTTAGCTTATCTTCCAGCTTTTGCGTTGTGACTTTGGCTAAATGATCAAGACGTGAACTAAAGAACAGTCCTGATAGAGAAGCCACCATCCCGGCTAAAGTTGGGATTGTTGCCTTTGAGATCCCCGAGGCCATTGCTCGAGGGCTTCCTGTTCCTGTTACCGCTAAGATGTCGAATACTTGGATCATGCCAACAACGGTGCCGAGCAAACCCAGTAAGGGACAAAGCGCAATCAATACTTTCACGATTGGCAGGCCCTTTTTATTCTCAATGTCCTGACGAGAAACAATTTCTTGTCGGATCATCTTAGCGTTCCAGCTCTGGTGCTCTGATCGCCCCTGCCATGAGCCAACGGCTTTTTTCATGGCTTTTGGAGCGACGGCAGCAAAATAGAACCAACGTTCTAACAATACTGCCCAAAGCATAAAGCTGAGGATGAAGATGGCGACGAGTACATCGCCACCCATTCCCAAGAAGCGCCTAATTGATTCAAGTTCTCCAACTAACCACCACATAACGCCTCCTTAGCTTTCGGCTTTATGTAGTTTTTCCTGATAGCGAGCGATGAAGCCTGCACTCTGTTCTTCAAGAGTTTGAACCAAACGACGACCTTTACTGTGTACGATGGTGTACAAGAACAGTAGAGGAATTGCGACAACCAGACCAAGCATCGTAGTAACAAGTGCTTCAGAGATACCGCCAGCCATTAGCTTAGGATCACCTGTACCAAATAGTGTGATTGCTTGGAACGTACCGATCATACCCATAACCGTACCCAGTAGACCTAGAAGTGGTGCTACAGAAGCGAACAGTTTGATTGAGCTGATAAAGCGTTCAATGCTCGGTGCGTTACGTAGGATGATTTCGTCCAGTTTCGCTTCAAGATCTTCAAGGTTGTCACCTTTGTGTTCTTGGTAAGCCTGGATAACTTCACCCAATGGGTTACCAGGAATCACGGTTTCTGATTTCGCTTGCTTACGCATTTTACCGCCAATCACTTGAAGGCGTAGGAAGCAAACTAGAGCAATGATAGCGCCAACTGCACCCATACCAAGGATGACGTAACCTACAATGCCACCTTGATCAATACGTTCTTGAACGGTAGGGCTTTGTACAAGTAGAGACAGAATTACACCACGGGATGGGTCAATAAACAGTGGCTCATAGCTGTTTGACGCTGACTCAAAGCCCGCAACATGACGTGTAATATTGGTGCGAGGCTGTCGAGAGAGTTCTTCGAACTTACCTGTTTGAGGTACATAAGTAACGTACTTACCATCGGCAATCGCGTTAAATTCACCGACAAGAGTAACATCGCGAACCGCTTCTTTACCTTCGCCATAAACAACCGTTGCTTGGGTTGTTGCAGTTTCGCCAGAAGCAACTACTTGTTGGAGAATGGTATGCCAGAAAGCTTCTAGCTCTTGTGTTGACGGCAGTTCTTTACTTTCAGCCAGTTTCGTTAGTAGAGCGTCACGCTCCGGGAACTGAACAGCGTTTTGAGAGGCTGCAAATAAGCCCTTAAACTCTCCCGCATACTGGCGGACCACACCAAACATTTCGCCCAAAGTACCAGAGCGAACACGTAGGGTTTCTGTTAGTTCAGTCAGCTGCTTATCGTTTTCATCAAATGTTGCTTTAAGTTGATCGCCCAGTGCTTGCTGCGCAGCTAACTCTTCGCGAGCTTGTTGCAATAATGCCGCTTGCTTATCGCGATTGTTCTTGAACTCAGCTTCACGGGCTTTGTTCTCTTTCGACTCAACGATGCTTTCTGATTTTACGTTTTTAAGTAGTTCAGATAAGTTTTTAGGCGCTTCTGCTTGTACGCCAGAAACCATAAATAAGCTCGCTAGTAGGCCAGCGGCTAGAGTTTTGAATCCTTTCATCTCTTATTCCTCCCCAGCATATACAGGCAATTTGATTAGCGCTGGTGGCGCTTGCTTCTTCGCGATACGAAGGCCTTGCTGTACCGCTATGCGGTAGCTTTCCGGTAATGTTTCCCATTGACGTGTTTGTTGGTTCCACATACCTGTCTCACCACCGTCTGGAGATTGGAATAAAAGCGCCGTGCGACCAATACGTAGGAAATCGTAAGTCACGGTTTCCCCATTTCTATCTAGGCTAGCTTTGTAAGATTCAATTGAGCGAGAGAAGCCTTCTTCAATTTGGTAGGCTTCCATCACTTTACGGAATTTCTCAGAAGTCGTTACGTCGGCGCGATCCATGAGACGACGCAGTTCTTGGACACGTTTATTACGTTCTTTTTTCTGGAAAGGCAGATCGAGAGTCACAAACTCATCGAGTGCATCGATCATTTTAAGTGTTAGTGGCACTACTTCTGTTGCCGTTTGATCGATCTGAGCAATTTGGTTATTTAATGAGTCCAATTCACTTTGCTGTGATTGAACCATACGGTTAATTTGCTCGTTGTAGACTTTCATGCTGTCGATTTGACGTAGTAAGCCTTTGTATTCTGCCAACATGCCTTCAGTACTTTCGGCATAATTGTCGATTTTTTGTTGCGAAGCTTCTGAAGATTGATTTGCTTTTGCTTGTGTGGAAACGACAGCACCAGAGTTGGCCGCTATAGAGCTACTACTGATAGTAAGCAATGCTGCAGCTATGGCACTGAGACCAAATTCCTTGAATTTCATGGTTGCATCCTTGTCAGTGTTTTAGTCAGTCGAAAAGGGCGCGGAAAACCCGCGCCAAATATTTTTTAGAAGTCGTATGATGCCTCGACGTATAGTTGACGTCCGATTGGATCGTCATACCCAGTTGCATAGAATGGAGAGGTATCGCTTAGAGGATCTGCAGGCGGTACTTTGTCAAACATGTTGATAGCACCAAGAGTTACACGACCACTCTCGTTGAATTGGTAAGAAGCCGTTAGGTTCCACGTTGTCATACTAGCGATTTCTGCTTTGTAACCCGCTTTTTTAGCAGAATCACAGTCATCAAAGTAGTAACGGTTTGCGTAGCTTGAACACATACGGTCGCGGTATTTACCAAATAGGTTGATAGCGACATCTTCATATGCCCAGCCAAGATTTAACGTTGCGGTGTATTCAGGCATGAAATCTCTTTCATCCGTTACAGGCTCGCTGTCGTTTTCTTGATATTCAGCAATCAAGATCTTCGTTACAGCAACACGCGTGTTAAATGAGCCGAACTCATTAGTGTCGTATGCGTATTTGATCGCTAGGTCAATACCAGAACGCTCTTCATACGACTGGTTCACTGGACCATAGGATACCGACTTGATGGTGCCATCTGGGTTACGAACGACTTCAGTACCTGGGTATTTACCTGGATCGTTAATTACGTCTTGGTAAGTTGGTGCTGTTACGACGTCTTCCATCTTGATGTGGTACCAGTCAACGGTTACACCAAGATCATCCACAGGCTCCCACGCTAGACCCAAGTTAATGTTTGTACTTGTTTCTTCTTTCAGCTCTGAGTTAGGTCCATTAAGCGTATCGAAGTACTGAGTATCACACTCTGGGTACTTGTCTTTATCTTGTGGGCCGCTACCACCAGCGTTGGCACAAAGCACAGGGTCAAAACCAGAACCAAAGCCTCGAGTTTGATCACCAAATAGTCGCTTCAAGTCTGGAGCTCGGAAGCCTAGACCGTAGCTACCACGTAGCAATAGGGTGTCAGTAGGACGGTATGCTAGGGCTACTTTAGGAGTGAATGCGCCACCAGTTGCCGAGTCGTCGAAGTAGTGGTCGTAACGACCAGCGACAGTCATTTCTAAATCTTCAATGATAGGAATAAGAGCTTCAACACCAAGACCAATCTGATCACGGTCACCGCCGCCTGATGTTCCACCTAGACCAGAGAAACCACCAGCTGCTGTTGTAGCATCAATCGTCTCATTGTAGTCAGTACGGTTCCATTCACCATAAACAGCAAAGCCAGACATACCTGCAGGAAGTTCAACCAAATCACCAGCCAGTGAGCCGTTAACAGAGTAAAGCTTTGAGTAAGCTTCTTTGCTTGAAGTGCCGCTGTATTTGTCTACAACGTCTTGTGAGATAGGCCCTAGAAGATCGACATCACCATTTTGTACAGCTTGGTCGAGAGTTAGAAAGATTGCTGGGTTGCTTGTTTCAACGCTTTGCTCAGAGTAACCAGCGGATAGGTCCCAATCATACGTATCAGCAAGCAGGCCGTTCAAGCCTAAGGTTAAGCCAAAAGAATCGGCTTCAGTGTTACTTTCGCGTGGTCCAAATTCGACCATACGGCGAGTGTATTCGCCTTCGCCGCGGAAGTGAGTGGCATCAACTTCAACGCTGTAAGGGTTAGGTTCGAATTCAGATTCTGTAGACTTGTAGCCAAAACGGGCTTCTGCCATGGCAGTGACATTGTCGTTAATGTCCATTTCACCACGTAAAAGTAGGTCTACTTGTTTGTTTTCTGGTTTTAATGTTCGGTATGCAGAGCGGTTAACACCACACTTTCCATCCGCTCGTTCAATCGCGGCATCACCAACGACTTCTTTACATGAAGAACCAGCATCAGCTGGTGTTAGAAGTGTTCCGTTGGCGCCTTCAAAGTTTGCACCGTAGCTAGAGTAGCCACTTAGCTGAGAACGGCTAGAACCGTCATCGCCAGCCCAATCATCTCGGTCAGATTGCTTTAGCATTTCGTTGCCCGCAAATTGGCCAACGAAGAGAATACGTTTGTCGTCAAAGTTTTTGCCAGCTACAACGTCTAAACGACCATTTTGGTAACCACCATCCGTCGCGTCACCCGCGCGTACTTTTACAGAAACGCCATCAAAGTCTTTCTTTAAAATGAAGTTTACGACACCACCGATTGCGTCGGAGCCGTAGATAGCAGAACCTGAGTCGGTCATTACTTCAACACGCTCAATAGCGGCGACAGGGATTTGGCCGATATCTTGGAAGTTAGATGTACCATCTTGTGCTAGCGGGTATTGAGGAAGACGACGGCCATCAATAAGAATCAATGTGCGTGACGCGCCAAGGCCACGTAAGTTGACTGACTGCGCTGCTGGTGTAAACGAGAAAGAGTCTGTTTGAGCCATTACACCACCTGTGTTTTGGGTCAAACTGTTCAATACGTCTTGCGCGCTGTTAAAGCCTTTAGACTCAATGTCTTTACTATTAATAACAGTAACTGGTGAAGGACCTTCCATATCCGTCGTGGAGATACGCGAACCAGTAACTTTCATCTTTTGAAGTTTTTCAACTTGCTGCTCTTCTGCCAGTGCTGTTGCTGGGGCTGCAACTGCTGCTGTCCCCAAAGCAAGGCTTATCGCAACAGATAAAGCGGTTGTGTTTTTATACATCCTTGTTGCTCCGATTATTATTATTTCCTATGTCTGGCCGCATAGCGGCCAAATGTGACGTTAATATTTCGTTAACGTTCGGCCAATGTATAACCGAGATGAAAAAAGGAAGTCAAACCAGTGGTAAACGGGGATGCTTAAATGTAAAAAAGATGTAAATAACCAGGCTTTATTTAAAAGGCGGAATAAAAAACCGAATAAGGTTTATGAATCGAGATTAAATTTCAATAAAACACCGTATTTTGTGTTTCTTATAAACTTTAATGACTTATCTTGCCTATGGTTTTTTAGTGGGTAATTGAATCTGGAAAAAGATATTTTTCCAGTGAATTGTTCTGAGATGAGTTTTATATCGAATCCATACTTTGTTAGCTCGAACTTATTAGTTGGTATCAAAATATGATACCCATTGCGGTTAAAGGGCTCACTCGTATTTTTAGGTCAAATATAACCTTGGATTATGTGTCTATTTATGTGTGTAGGGTGCATTTTTATGTAGGGTTTTGGCTCTAAACAGCCTAGATTGATATTCTGTATGAATTATTTTTGTGGTTTTTTATAATTTTTTACAAAAACATTTCTGTTTTTCGACATCGAAGGAAGTTTGTCATGTTTTGGTTTCAAACACTTGAAGCTGATGTGGATTCAAGATAAATATGACGCTGAAATTATTGCAGTAGTAGAAAAGTCTAGCTCTTGAGGCGCAGGGAGTGTGCTTCAACAGTTTTAGTTACTACGAGATAAATATGCACCATTTTGGGCGGAAAATATCCTCTTTCACTCCGTTTGAACTGGACAGTAGACAAGGAGCAAGTTGTATATGCTGTCGTACTTTTTACGCCGTTTGGCGTTGGTTATCCCAACGTTTCTCGGGATAACTATTCTCATCTTTGCTATCACTCGTTTCGTGCCTGGCGGACCTGTTGAACGCATGTTGTCACAAATGCAGTCTCAGGGAGATGGCGCCGCATCAATGACGTCTGCGGGTGGTAATACGGCCCTTTCTGACGATCAAATCGCGGAGCTGAATGCGTTTTATGGCCTGGATAAACCTGTAACGGAAGCGTACGTCGAGTGGTTAAGTCGTTTGGTAATGCTAGATCTTGGCGAGTCGACGCGTTACTACGAGCCTGTCTCGGATATGATCGCAGAGCGTTTGCCAGTGTCGTTGTTTTATGGCGGCATGACCTTCTTTATTAGTTATTTTATCTCGATTCCTCTTGGTTACTATAAGGCGCTCAAGCACGGTTCTGTGTTTGATTCCGCCTCTTCAGTACTCATTTTCGTAGGCTACGCGCTACCAGGTTATGTGGTGGGTGTATTGCTGATCACGTTATTTAGTTATCACTTGGAATGGTTTCCGATGGGAGGCTTTGTCGGCGATGACTTCGACGATTACGAAACCTTCTTTGAACGCGCTAAAGACATTATGTGGCATGCGGTGTTGCCTTTGATCTGTTACCTCATTGGTGATTTTGCCACGCTGACGATGACAATGAAAAATAACCTGATGGAAAACCTTTCCTCAGATTACATCCGCACCGCAATTGCGAAAGGATTACCTTTCAAAAAAGCAGTTCGTAAGCACGCGTTGCGTAACAGCTTAATTCCGATCGCGAGTCACTTTGGTAACTCTTTGTTGTTCTTCATGACCGGTGCCTTCCTGATTGAAGTTATCTTCAATATTGATGGCATTGGCTTATTGGGTTACGAATCAATCATGGAGCGTGATTACCCTGTTGTTATGGGTATTGTCGCCATTAATGCGTTGTTACTGCTCATTGGTAACATCATTTCAGATATTTGTGTTGCTTTAGTCGACCCACGTGTGAAGTTTGGAGCGTAACATGATTAAAGTTAGTCCATTAACTCAAAAGAAAATTCGTCACTTTAAAGAGATCAAACGAGGCTATTGGTCGTTTGTTGCTCTTTCTATCATGTTGATCCTTTCTCTATTCGCCGAACTTTTGATCAACAGTAAAGCGCTAGTCGTCAAGTACGATGGTAGCTACTATTTTCCTGTTGTCAGTGACGTACGTTTAGGTAGCGAATTCGGCCAAGAGTCATCCAGTGAAGCCGATTATCGTGTACTGCAAAAAGCGTTTGAGGCTGAAGGGGGCGACAACTTTGTTATTTTGCCGCTTGTGCCGTGGAACCCATACGAACAAGATTTTAGTGGTGATTTCCCGCCAACAGCGCCTAGTGCCGAAAATAAGCATTATTTAGGTACAGATGTGATAGGTCGCGATATTTTGGCGCGACTCGTCTACGGATTCAGAACGGCGATGGGATTTGCGTTGCTTACGATGGCCATTTCCTACGCGATCGGTACTGCAGTCGGTTGTGCTATGGGTTTTTGGGGCGGTAAATTTGACTTGTTTGTACAGCGACTTATCGAAATCTGGTCAATGGTCCCGTTTTTGTACGTCATTATGATTCTTGTCTCAATCGTTCAGCCGACGTTCGCTCTCTTTGTCGCTATTAACGTGCTTTTCACTTGGATGGGGATGACATGGTACATGCGGACCATGACCTATAAAGAAGCGGCACGAGAATATGTAATGGCGGCTCGTGCTTTAGGGGCATCGACCGGACGTATCTTGTTTAATCACATCTTGCCAAATACGATGGTGATGATTGTAACCCTAGCGCCTTTCACTATTGCAGCTAACATCACAGCACTGACTGCTCTCGATTACCTAGGATTAGGCTTGATGCCACCAACGCCAAGTTGGGGTGAACTACTGCAACAAGGTAAGTCAAACTTAGATTCGCCATGGATTGTTGCGTCAGTAGTGACTTCTATTGTTCTGGTTCTGGTAATGGTGACCTTTATTGGTGAAGCCATTCGAGCGGCTTTCGACCCGAAAAAATTCACACGCTATGTTTAAGCGAGCATTGTGAGCAAAACATAAAAAGGGAAGTTTTATGAAGAAATTATTTTTAGCGTCCACGCTGAGCGCCCTGAGTTTTGGTGCAATGTCAGCAACGCTTCCGACTGACTTAAACTGGCAAACAAACTGGGATGAGCCTCAATATGGTTCGCCAGAAGCGAAACGTGGAGGGACTTATCGCACCTTTATGTCCAGTTTCCCGCAGACGTTACGTAGTGTTGGCCCAGACGCTAATGCAGGGCTACGTTCTTTTATCTTAGATGAAACACCAGGCTTGGTGGTCCGCCACCCAGATACTTTAGAGTTTATCCCTGAGCTTGCTAACGAGTGGGCGTTAGCAGGTGACAACAAAACGGTCTATTTCAAACTCAACCCTGAAGCCAAATGGTCGGACGGCAAACCTGTGACTGCCGACGATTTCGTGTTCATGCTGAAGTTTTATCGTTCCAAGGACATCTTGGAGCCTTGGTACAACGATTACTACAACAAAACGATTGCGGATGTTATCAAGTACGACACTCACACGTTTGCTGTTAAGGCGGCGAAAGAGTTTAATCCGGAAGAGTTGCTGTTACGAATGGGGGCCCTGCGCCCACGTCCCGCACATTTTTATGCTAACCCTTCAAAAGATGAAAATGGTGACGGTATACATGACAACTTTGTCCGCTACTACAATTTTAAAAGTGAACCAACGACCAGTGCATACTACCTAGATGACATTAAAAAAGGTAAAAGTGTTACCTTCAAACATGTCGGTGAAGACTGGTGGGGTTACAGCAATAAGTATTATCAACATCGTTATAATGTCGACAAAATCCGCATCACAGTGATTCGCGACAGTGATATCGCGATGAAGCACTTTGAGAAAGGGAAGCTGGACGCATTTGGTCTTGTTTTACCAAGCTTATGGCATGATAAATCGAATACGGAACCTTACCAAAAGGGATACATTCAAAAGTTCTGGGGTTACAACCAATTCCCAGTTGGGGCTGGTGGTGTATGGATGAACACCGCGATGCCTTTGCTGGATGATTTAAACATTCGCAAGGGCATTACTTACGCGATTGACTTTGATGGCATGATAGAGAATGTCATGCGTGGCGACTACTCCCGTAAACCGAACCCGACCGGTTATGGTCATGGTAAATACACCCTACCAGATGCTAAGGCACCGAAGTTCGATCCCGCAAAAGCGGCCGAGGCATTCGAAGCCGCAGGCTTTAACAAAATTGGTTCTGATGGTATTCGTGTTAATGATAAAGGTGAGCGCTTAAGCTTCGAGCTGACCTACGGAACACCTGTTCATACTCCTCGTATTGCATTTTTGCGTGAGCAAGCCAAGCTAGCAGGGCTGGATATTGAGCTCAAGTTAGTTGATGGCTCATCCATGTTCAAATACGTACGTGAGAAAAAGCACGATTTGGCTTTCTTAGATATGGGTACGTCTGAGATCCCAACGTATTGGGAGTACTTCCATTCAGTCAATGCGAACAAGCCGCAAACTAACTCTTTCACAAACTACAGCACGCCTGAACTGGATGAAAAGATCATCGAGTATCGTTTTGGCATGGATATGGATAAAAAGATCCAGCTAGGTCATGAGATTCAGCGTGACATCATTGATGCTCACGTTATCGTCCCAGGCTACATGGTTCCTTATGTCCGCTATGGTCACTGGCGCTGGTTAAAGTTTCCAGATAAGCCAATGAATCGCATGACAGAGGCGCTGTTCAGTGGTGCAATCATAGGCGATGGCACTTACTGGATTGATAGTGATATCAAAAAAGAAACGAAACAAGCGATGAAGTCAGGCAAAGCTTTTGAACCTGTTGTTGTCGTAGATGACACTTATAAGCTGTAAGGATTGGTTATGGAAAACGATGTAATCCTAAGTGTTAAAGATCTCGAAGTTGAATTTACCACCGATGATGGGCCAGTGAAGGTTCTGCATGGTGTGAACTTTGATGTGAGAGCCGGACGTACACTCGGTCTGGTAGGAGAGTCAGGTAGTGGTAAGAGCGTAACCTCAATGTCGATCATGGGGCTATTACCTAAGCCATATGGCAACATTATCAAAGGTGAAGTGAATTATCGCGGCACCAACCTAGTTGATTTGCCTGCGGAAGAGATGTACGCCATGCGTGGCGATCGCATTTCGATCATCTTCCAAGACCCGATGACGGCGCTCAACCCAGTGCACACCATTGGTCGTCAAATATGTGAAGTGCTTGAGCTCCATCGACCTGAGCTCGACAAAAAGGAGCGGGAGGCGTACTCGATTGAAATGCTGGCAAAAGTAAAAATTCCAATGCCAGAGAAGCGATTGAATGAGTATCCCCATAACCTATCTGGTGGTATGCGCCAGCGTGTCATGATCGCGATGGCATTGGCCTGTAAGCCGGATATTCTGATTTGTGATGAACCGACTACAGCGTTGGATGTTACGGTTCAGGCGTCTATCCTTGAACTGATGAACGAGCTTCAGGAAGAAACGGGCATGGCGATGATCTTCATCACTCACGATCTCGGGGTTGTGGCAGAAGTGTGTGATGATGTTGCCGTGATGTATGGCGGACGTATTGTCGAAAAAGCAGAAATTTTTGAGTTGTTTGATAACCCGCAGCACCCATACACAGAGCGTTTAATGGGATTGATGCCGAGCTTAGATAATGAGCCGAAGCAGATGATCGATATCAAGCCTATTGATGCCAGTATGTTTGCCAGTTAACTGGGCAAAGTGAACCAGTCATAAAAGAGGATGTTATGGCAAAAGAAGTATTAAGAATTGAAAATCTTAAGCAGCACTTTGTTTCTGGTAAAGGGCTGTTCAAGAAAGGCTACACCATCAAAGCGGTAGACGGGGTTTCACTGTCTGTTTCTGAAGGTGAAACACTGGGGCTAGTTGGTGAGTCAGGTTGTGGTAAAAGCACCCTTGGTCGCACGATCTTAAAGTTATACGAGCCAACAGAAGGTAAGATTTTCTTTGAAGGTAAAGACATCACTAAATTGTCTGTGAAAGAGATGCGATCGCTGCGTAAAGACATGCAAATCGTCTTTCAAGACCCAATGGAGTCACTCAATCAGCGTCATACCATCGGTATGATTCTGGAAGAACCGTTTGTTATTCATAAAATTGGCACGCCAACAGAGCGTAAACAATGGGTAAAAGAGCTTTTAATCAAAGTGGGATTACCAGAAACGGCAGTAAACCGTTATCCACATGAATTTTCAGGCGGGCAACGGCAGCGTATCGGTATCGCTCGCGCGATTGCATTGAAGCCTAAACTGCTGATTTGTGATGAATCGGTATCTGCGTTAGATGTGTCGGTACAGGCGCAAATCTTGAACCTATTGCTACAACTGCAACAAGAAATGAACTTGGCGATCATATTTATCTCTCACGATCTCTCGGTGGTGAAACATGTTTCTGACAAAGTTGCCGTGATGTATTTTGGTAAAGTGGTAGAAGCAGGCAGTGCTAAAGAAATTTATGCAAACCCGCAAAACGAATACACCAAAAAACTCCTATCTGCGATTCCGATCACTCACCCTAAATATCGGAAGAAAAAGCGCGTAGCTGAAAAAAAGCAGCAAGTGGCGTAAGTGATGCCACAGGTCCTATAACACAAAAGCGCTCCGCCAAATAAGCGGAGCGTTTTTATAAGCAAATGCCAGGACTTGGAGTCGATTTGCACTGATGTTTATTCTGATTGATTGAAGATCGTTGCATGCTAAACTCAAGGCCTATTTTCTTTGTTTGGATAATGGACCATGCCGTCGAATTTACCGAAATCCTTTAGTCGACCTTTCCTGAAAATCTTCCATATTTTGGAGGCGGTGTTATTAGTCTCTATTACCTTGGCGACGTTGTACGCCATGATGCAAGAGTTTGTGCACGTATTTGTAGAGAAGCGTGTCTTACTCACGGATATTCTGTTGATGTTTATCTATCTGGAAGTGCTCGCTATGGTGCAGCAGTTCGTGATGAACGGTAAAATTCCGGTACGCTATCCTATCTACATCGCGATGATGGCCATCGCCCGCTACATCACACTCGGAATGAAAGAGCTGGATGCAGTTTTGGTTGTGTGGTTATCTCTGGCTGCGTTTATTTTGGCTGCGGCTACTTTGCTGATCAGAATTGGGCACCATTATTGGCCCTACGTTGATAACAGTACCTTGGAAAAAGACGAATAAAAGAAAACCCCGTATTAGCGGGGCTTTTTTGTTTCAATACTCGATGACTTTTAGATCATTCAATGTTTTGGATCTGCTCACGCATCTGTTCAATTAGAACTTTCAGTTCAACGCCCGATGCGGTGATGTCGGTGCTGATGGATTTCGACGCTAGCGTGTTCGATTCACGGTTGAACTCTTGCATCATGAAGTCCAGACGACGACCGACTGCGCCACCTTTTTTCAGAATGTTTGTGGTTTCTTTTACGTGAGAATCAAGACGGTCTAGCTCTTCTGCTACGTCTGATTTCTGTGCCAGAAGGATTAGCTCTTGCTCAACGCGAGATGGGTCTAGCTCTACTTTCGCATCTTCAAATTTAGAGAACAGACGCTCACGTTGCCACTCTAGTATTTCTGGCATGCGTGCGCGCACCTTCACAACTTCTGATGTGATCGCTTCTAGGCGTTGCTCAATCAGCGCCTTCATGTTCTCGCCTTCACGAGCGCGCGCTTCAATAAATTCATCCATTGCGCCATCAAATGCTTCTAGTAGCACTTTATTTACCGCATCCATGTCTTGCTCTGGCGTTTCCATTACCCCCGGCCATTGCATGACTTGAAATGGATTGATTCGGCTCAGTTCACCAGTCATGTGCATGACTTGTTCAGCGGCTTTAATTACCTGGCTAGCAAGCGCTTCATTGATGCTAAGCTCACCTTTTGCGGCAGGGTTTGCTTCAAAACGCAGATTACATTCTACTTTGCCTCGCGCTAAGCGCTTACGAAAGCGCTCACGTAAAACGGGCTCTAACCCGCGAAATTGCTCTGGCATGCGGAAGTATGTTTCTAAATAACGCTGGTTCACGCTGCGGATTTCCCATACCGCAGAGCCCCAATCGCCTTTTACTTCTTTGCGTGCATACGCTGTCATACTGTAAATCATCGAATTTTCCTGTCTTCATTTTTTGAAAATTACTTCAAGAGTGTATCATGCTGCGTCGATAGGTGCGCGGGATGTATGGATTGTTTATGTTGTGCCAGCGGCGTAACCTATGAATCCGGAATCGATTCCGTTATAATCTTCGCCCAACCAAATCGTCTTCTCCTCATATTTAAGGTAGATGCCCATGCGTCCAAACGATCGCAAGGCGGATCAAGTTCGCCCTATCAAAATTACTCGTAACTACACAGCTTACGCTGAAGGGTCAGTGCTAGTTGAGTTCGGTAACACCAAAGTGTTGTGTAATGCGACCGTCGAAGAATCTGTGCCACGTTGGCTAAAAGGTCAAGGTAAAGGCTGGGTTACAGCTGAATACGGCATGCTACCTCGAGCAACACATTCGCGTACTCGTCGTGAAGCGGCAAGTGGCAAACAAGGCGGCCGTACGATGGAAATTCAGCGTCTTATCGCGCGAAGCCTACGCGCTGTTGTCGACCTAAAAGCCATGGGTGAGTTCATGATCACCGTTGACTGTGACGTTATCCAAGCAGACGGCGGCACTCGCACTGCATCTATCAGCGGCGCAAGTGTTGCAATGGCCGATGCATTCCAACACCTAGTGGATAGCGGCAAGCTAAAAGCGAATCCAATGAAAGGCCACGTAGCGGCAGTTTCTGTCGGCTTACTAGGCGACGAAGTATTGTGTGATCTTGAATACGTTGAAGATTCAGCGGCAGACACAGACATGAACGTGGTAATGACCGAAGAAGGCAAGATGATTGAAATTCAGGGCACCGCAGAAGGTGAACCGTTCAGTCACGAACAGCTGATGGCATTGCTCGAGTCGGCGAAAGTCGGCATTACAGAAATTGTCGCAGCGCAGAAGGCGGCGTTAGCCAATTGATTTAGATAGCTCCCATTATGGGGGCTATTTTTTTATCTCGACAATAGAGAAATGAATGATTGTCGAGAAGAGACACGAGAAACCAAGGACATAGAGAGAAAATAATGAAAGCATACCAGCGTGAATTTATTGAGTTTGCACTTGAGAAAGAAGTTCTTAAGTTTGGTGAGTTTACTTTGAAATCTGGCCGTAAAAGCCCGTACTTCTTTAACGCTGGTCTTTTCAATACAGGCCGTGACCTAGCGCGTCTTGGTCGTTTTTACGCAGCCGCGCTCGCTGATTCAGGCATTGAGTTTGATGTGCTGTTTGGCCCTGCGTACAAAGGGATTCCAATCGCGACGACAACAGCAGTCGCGCTGGCGGATCATCATGACGTCGACACGCCTTACTGCTTCAACCGTAAAGAAGCGAAAGATCACGGCGAAGGCGGTAACCTTGTAGGCTCTGCGCTTGAAGGCCGTATCATGCTAGTAGATGACGTAATCACAGCAGGTACTGCGATTCGTGAATCGATGGAAATCATTCAAGCAAATGGCGCAGACCTTGCTGGTGTGTTGGTTGCGATTGACCGCCAAGAAAAAGGCAAAGGTGAGTTGTCTGCGATCCAAGAAGTGGAGCGTGATTTTGGTTGTGCAATCATCTCGATCGTTAGCCTGACTGACCTTGTGACTTTCCTTGAAGAGAAAGGCACAGACAAAGAGCATCTAGAAGCAGTCAAAGCGTACCGCGCAGAATACGGCATTTAATTCGTTACTTTTTCTGAAAAAGTAAAAAGGGCAGATGGATATTCATCTGCCCTTTTTTGTTTTTGGATTTATCGCCTTGACCACTTACTTATAGCGAATGCCTTTCTCGACATGCTCATCTTGCATGGTTTTATAGCGTTTATGGAGCCACATCCATTGCTCTGGAGCGCGTAGAATGACTTCTTCCACATACTTGTTCATATAAGCGGCAGCGGCGACTTCGTCTTTTTGTGGATAATCGGCTTCAATGCACTTATCGGCGATGATGTCGTATTTTCCTTCGTCATTGCGAAACCCTGAGCCTGGGATGATCGCACATTTTGAGGTATACGCCAGAATGCTCGTGCCTGTTGTTGTACACGCATCGTCTACGGCAAAGAAGGGCACAAATACTGATTTTTTGCGACCGTAATCGTGATCCGGTAAATAGAACAGACGCTCACCACTGCGTAATACACGAATCATCTTTTTTACATCTTTACGATCAATCAGTTTATTGCCGTTATGTGTCCGTCCCCAATACTGGATAAAGTTATAAGCAGGATTATTATGCGGACGAAACGCGCCGTACCCGGCCACGCCTAACACGGCGAAAGCACGCGCAGTGATCTCTAGATTAAGAGCGTGGACACAACAAAGTAGGACGCCTTTACCTTCTTTGGCTTTTTCACGCAGTGCGCCGAGATCTTTCTCGACGATCAGGTTTTTAAAGCGCCAAGTCGGCCAGAACCAAGTGATTCCGGTTTCTATCAGTGCCATACCGGTATTTTTGAAGTTCTCTTCAACAATATGTTGAATCTCTTCAGGTGTTTTGTCTGGAAAGGCCAATTCTAAGTTACGCTGAGCAACGTGGACACGCTTTTTACCGTAGCGCATGCCAAGTTTACCGAGTGAACGACCTAATGAAAGCAGCAGCCGATAAGGAAGAATATTGACGAGGATGGCCAACAGACCAAAACCAAGCCATACGCCCCAGTTACGAGGGTGAAGAAGTGAAAGAGAAAACTCGGGCTGCGTGTATTTGTCTTTACTCATAGTCTTTTACTTTATTTGTGCACTCAAAAGCGCCCAGTACTCGTCAAAGTTTGCAGTCGGCTGGTATTTAAAGTCGCTACGCACAAAGCGGTTTAGGCTCCCCTCAACTTGTCCCAGAATTTGCGCGGCTAGGATGCGCTCTTCGACAGGGAAAGACTTCCCTTCACGAATCTTACGTTCACGCAGGATTTGGCGCAATTGTGTTTCTATACGCTCAAAGAGTTGATTGATGCGTTCACGTAGACGTTCATTTTCAAACATTAGAGCATGACCCGACAAAATGCGTGTCAGACCTGGGTTACGTTCAGAGAACGCCAAAATAAGGTGCATCACCATACGAATACGCTCTAATGTATCTTTTTCGTCGTCTAGAATACGGTTGATACGTGTCATCAAGGCTTCTTCAATGAACTCAATCAACCCTTCGAACATGCGCGCTTTACTTGGGAAATGACGATACAGCGCGGCTTCTGAAACGCCGACTTGCTTGGCCAGTTTTGCCGTAGTAATGCGTGAAGCGCCATCTGTTGATTCAAGCATTTCTGCCAATGCTTGTAAGATCTCTTCACGACGGTTGGATTTTTTACTGCCGGCCATTAGTTACTTCCTTTCAAAATACAAAGTTGAGCGGAGGGGATTATAAGACGCTATTTCGCCTCAAACTAGACCACTAAGGGTGGAATGGGAGATTTAACACCCTTAGTTGTCATTTTTGTACCAAATTTATGCCAGCTTTTGTAAAAAATTGGCAGGGTTTTCAAACGTTAGTTACATCAATTGATGCATTTTTTCGAGAATTTTAAAGCTCAATGCTTCTTTTGATTCTAAAGCGAGCGCAAGTTCACCTTCAGGCCAGTAAAGGGTAATTGCGTTGTCGTTGCTGTTAAATCCTTGCCCTGCAACCGAAACGTCGTTTGCACAGATCATATCGAGGTTTTTCTTTGTTAACTTGCCTCGAGCATAGGTCTCTACATCATTGGTTTCAGCCGCAAAACCGACGGTAAACGGACGCTTCTCCGTCATTGCTGCCACAGATGCAACAATATCAGGATTTTTAACCATATTAATGACCATTTCGTCGTTGTCTTCTGTCTTTTTCAACTTTTGAGACGCGATCGTTTGTGGGCGGTAGTCGGCAACGGCAGCGCAGCTAATAAAGGCATCATGCTGGTTTGCATGTGTCATAACGGCTTCGTGCATCTCTTGTGCACTGGAAACATTTATGCGCTCAACACCTACGGGCGTATTTAAACTGACAGGACCGCTCACGAGGGTGACTTTTGCTCCCATCTGCGCTGCGGCGCTCGCCAATGCATAGCCCATTTTCCCGGAGCTATGGTTTGTAATGTAACGCACTGGATCAATCGCTTCGCGAGTTGGTCCGGCGGTAATGAGTATCGACTTACCTTCTAGCAATTTTGGTTGAAAGAACTGTTCACATAGATGTACTAGCTGCATTGGTTCCAGCATTCGACCTGGTCCTACATCACCACAGGCTTGCTCTCCTGCCGCAGGGCCCCAGATGTGCATACCACGACGCGCTAACGTAGCGATGTTCTCTTGGGTTGCGATATTGCGATACATCTGTTGATTCATCGCAGGAGAAACAGCAACAGGGGAATCCGTCGCGAGCACGAGCGTAGTAAGTAAATCGTTCCCCATGCCTGCGGACATGCGCGCGATTAAGTCCGCGGTCGCGGGCGCTAATAGCACTAAATCTGCCCATTTGGCCAATTCAATATGGCCCATAGAGGCTTCCGCTGCTGGGTCTAGTAAACTGTCCGAGACAGGACGGCCCGAAACGGCTTGCATGGTTAAAGGGGTAATGAACTCTTTTGCGGCTTTCGTCATTACAACTTGAACTTGCGCTCCTCTCTCTATGAGGCGACGGGTTAGCTCCGCACATTTATACGCGGCAATACCGCCACTGATGCCGAGTAGAATTTTCTTTCCTGCTAGTGTTTGCATGTGAGATCTCCAATTTGATGACCGGATTTTAACACAATTCAAAGTCTGACCGCCCGAGCATATATAACGAGAAGATAATTCACATCAAACTCCAGAGTATTAATCTGACCGAGGAAGGGAAAATTCTCGCCTACCTCACAGACAAGTTGCGCGGAGTTTGCAAGTCTGAAAAGAAAAAGAGGTAGTGGAAACCATGGTGTTGAAAAGTCGAAACAAATTGCTGCTGATAACCCTAATTCCGCTGTTGTTGATCACCACGTTGATCTCAGTGGTGTATTACATCAACAGCAGTAAAAGTTTGGAAGCAGAGCTGGCAAGAGACAGGCAAGAGCTCATCGAAACGAAAAAGAAAGAGTTACAAGCCTATATGATGATGGGCGTGACGGCGATAAAACCGTTATACGACACGGATGTAAATGGAAGTAATAAAGAGGCAGCAAAAGAAATTCTGAAAGCCATGCGCTTTGAAAGCGATGGTTACTTTTTTGCCTACGACTCTCAAGGTGTGAATACGTTGCACGCCATCAAACCTGCATTAGAGGGTAAAAACCTTTACGACTTAAAAGATGAAAATGGGGTCGCAGTTATTGCGGGCTTGATTGACGCTTCTCAAAAAGGGGATGGGTTCCTCTATTTCTCGTGGCACAAACCGACCATTGACGCACAAGCGCCTAAGTTGGGCTATGCAGAATATCTATCGAAATGGGACTGGGTTTTAGGTACTGGCGTTTATATTGATGACATCGACCAGCAAGTTGCGATGCACAGAGAGTTAAAGACTCAAGAGCTAAAAGAGCATACATTATCTGCCGTGTTGATTTCCGCTATTGGATTGATCATTACCAGTGTTCTCACCAGTATCGTGGTGTCTAAAGGCATTCAGCCATTACAACATGTCGCGGCTTCATTAAAAGATGTTGCCGCAGGCGGCGGTGACTTAACGGCTCGTTTAAAAGTCGAAAGTCAGGATGAAGTCGGTGAAGTGGCAGCGGCGTTTAATGAGTTTATGGATAAGCTGCACCCACTGATGCAGGATATCCACCGCTCTGCGACGACAGTACAAACCGTTTCCCAAAGCCTGAACACTCAGACCAGCCAAGCGAGCGGCCAAATGCAGGACCACTGTTTAGAGACGGACAAAGTCGTGACTGCGGTGACACAAATGAGCATGACTGCCAAAGAAGTAGCCAGCAATACTAATGCGACCGCGCAGGCAATTGACGATGCCAACAGTCAAGTCACCGCCGCTCAGCATGAGGTCGAGCAAGCAATAGAAGGCATTACCGAACTCGTGACGGAGATAGACAGCACGTCAGATGCAATTTCTGAGTTGAGTTTACAGACCGAAAAAATAACCAAAGTGCTGGATGTGATTGGCGAGATAGCCGAGCAAACGAATTTGTTGGCCCTAAATGCGGCGATTGAAGCGGCTAGAGCCGGTGAGCAAGGTCGAGGGTTTGCCGTCGTTGCGGATGAAGTGCGCTCGTTAGCCAGTCGTACGCAAAATAGTACTCATGAAATTGGCGACATGCTCAAGCAGCTACAAAATGGTGTATCAAGAGCGGTCAGTACGATGTCGGTGAGCCAAAAACGAGGTGTCAAAACGGCGGAAGAATCTGCGCTCATTCAGCAATCTCTTTCTGGTGTTCATCATTCTATCGGAACAATTCGAGATATGGGTATTCAAACCGCGTCTGCCGCAGAAGAACAAAGCGCGGTTGCAGAAGACATCAACCAAAACTTAGTGGCTATTCAACAGATCGTGAACAACATTAATGAGACGTTGCAGCATGCCGAGTCAATCAGCACGCAGCTATCACAGTCTGGAACAGAAATTCACGGCTTGGTTGGCAACTTTAAACTCTGATGAACTGTTAAGTTGCATGGAAAACACTGATAGTACGAAGAAAGCGAAAGTCATACTCGACTTTCGCTTTTTGTTTTGTGGAATAGGGACACTTTCCATATAAAGAGACATCAGATGATACTGAAAGCTTTGCCAAATGAGTCCATGCCCAGAGAGAAGCTACTGCAACGAGGGCCGCAAGCTTTGACCGATGCTGAGCTACTGGCCATCTTCTTGCGCACAGGCACCCGCGGAATGAACGTGATTGAGCTTGCAGACTTCCTTATTCAAGACTTTGGTTCGCTCAGACAACTATTTTCAGCATCAGAAGAAGAGTTTTGTCGTCACAAAGGATTAGGGCAAGCCAAGTATGTTCAATTGCAAGCTGTACTAGAAATGACACAACGTTACTTGGCGGAGACGCTAAAGCGTGGTGATGCCTTAACCAGCCCCGACCAAACTAAGTTATATCTGTCTTCTATTTTGAGGGATCGGCAAAGAGAGGCTTTTTATATTCTTTTTCTCGATAACCAGCACCGAGTGATAAAAGATGAAATTTTATTTGAAGGAACGTTGGATGCAGCGTCGGTGTATCCGAGAGAAGTTGTTAAGCGTGCTCTGCATCATAACGCGGCGGCTTTGATTTTGGCGCACAATCATCCTTCAGGGGTTGCTGAGCCGAGCCAAGCTGACAGAAGGATTACAAGGCGTCTCATTGACGCATTAGCATTGGTGGATATTCGTATTTTGGACCATTTCGTCATCGGAGATGGGGAAAGTGTCTCTTTTGCTGAAAGAGGCTGGATATAACTGTGCGTTTTTTAGGTTGTTAGTTGCTAAAAATCTGCTATCATCCACGCCACTAAATTTTTAACTGAATTCAGCTTGGACTGCTAAAAAAATCTGCTGTCTAAAAAAAGATCACGAAAACCTGTAAAAAGGATCTGTTCGGGTCTTGAGCAATGCATATCAAGTTAGTATAATGCGCGACCTTTGATAGCCTTGTATGGATTTTCCATAGCGGTTCTTAACCTCTAACTTCTTTTCGAGAGATAGAGAGGTTCGGCCACCAAGGTTGATATCGAGCTGAAACGATTTTGGAGAAGACATTCATGTCACGAGTATGCCAAGTAACTGGTAAGCGTCCAGTAACGGGTAACAACCGTTCACACGCACGAAATGCTACTAAGCGTCGTTTTCTGCCGAACCTACAAACTCATCGTTTCTGGGTAGAGAGCGAAAAACGTTTTGTTAAACTACGTCTATCTGCTAAAGGTATGCGCATCATCGACAAGAAAGGTATTGATACTGTTCTTGCAGACATGCGTGCACGTGGCGAAAACGTTTAAGAGGAAATAAGCAATGGCAAAGAAAGGCGTTCGTGAGAAAATCCGTCTAGTATCTTCTGCAGGTACAGGCCACTTCTACACAACTGATAAGAACAAGCGTAACATGCCAGGCAAATTTGAGATCAAAAAGTTTGATCCAGTAGTTCGCCAGCACGTTATGTACAAAGAAGCAAAAATCAAATAATTGGTTTCAGTCTCTTTGAGGAATTGAAAAACCCAACTTTCGAGTTGGGTTTTTTATTACGTGAATAAAAGTGCTGAAGAAAAGGTTCAGTACGTCATCGGGTTATAAGGCACTGCTGAAGTTATTCTACTGGTCCGACTCTATACTCGAATTTTTGATTGATCGCCTCTGCCGCTTAGTCACCACTCCCTACACACTTGCACACCGTTGTTCTAGTCAAGCTCAATACTCTTTGGTAATTTACTCATAACGATAAGAGAGTAGAGATGGTTATGCGTGTGAGTCCGGCTCGTCGCCGCCGATGGAACAATATTCTTATTCTGGGCATTATCGCATTTATAGTGATCTTAAATGCGCCGATGTGGATCAAAACTTACCTATTAACAGATCAAGCAGACCCTTACCCAAATGTACTTCGCTCCGACTATACGGTGGAGTCTTTGTACTATAGTGGCTGGGAGTTCGAGCTGCATGATGGACGGTGGCAATCCAACATCAAAGTTGATGCACCGATCAGTGAACTTGTATCACGCTGGCAATCATTGGAAGGGACCGAGCTCACCTCAGAACAGTACGATCATTTAAAACCTAACCTGGCGGTACCTGAAACGGTAGAAGTTTGGTATCAGGATCTCGAAGAGCCGCAGCGGGTGACTTTCTTTCGTTTACCTGATTTTTGGCTATTTAAAACCTGGCAAGACAAATGGGTCGCTATCTCCGTCGATGAAAACTACCTTATGCCAGAGTAGAGCCTTTTTTCGCCTATACCCCTAATAAGCTTCCCTATTTATCGTTTTTCTTTTCGATTATGCTAGCAGCGAGAACTATTAGCCGGTGAATTGGAGAATCTAATGCCTGAGTTGCCAGAAGTTGAAGTCAGCCGTATGGGGATTAGCCCCCACATGGTTGGACAAACGATCCAGTCGTTTACTTTTCGAACGCCTAAATTGCGCTGGGATATTCCTACAGAGCTTAAAAAATTGGAAGGGCAGGTGATCCGTGCGATTAGCCGTCGTGCGAAATACTTACTGATCGAGACAAACACAGGTACAGCCATTGTTCACTTGGGCATGTCTGGGTCTTTACGTGTCCTAGATGCTGACTTTCCGCCAGCAAAGCACGATCATGTGGATCTCAAACTAAGCAGTGGAAAAATACTGCGTTATAACGATCCGCGTCGTTTTGGGGCATGGCTGTGGTGTGCTCCTGGCGAGTCACATGCTGTGCTAGCAAACATGGGGCCTGAGCCTTTAACTGAAGAGTTCAATGCGGAATATGTAGCGGAGAAAGCTAAAAATAAGCGTGTCGCCGTCAAGCAGTTCATCATGGACAACAAAGTCGTGGTTGGTGTTGGGAACATCTACGCGAATGAGTCGTTGTTTAAGTCTCGAATTCACCCTTCAAGGCCCGCAGGTAAGTTGACTTCTCAAGAGTGGGGGTTACTTGTTGAAAATATCAAAATGACACTTGAGATTGCCATTACGCAAGGTGGGACTACGCTGAAAGACTTTGCGCAAGCCGATGGAAAGCCGGGTTACTTTGCACAAGAGTTATTGGTTTACGGAAAAGCCGGAGAGCCATGCCCAGAGTGCGGCGAACGACTTCAAGAGCTAAAGATTGGCCAACGTAATACCTTCTTTTGTAGTGAGTGTCAGAAGTAAGTCGAGCTATTATTGAGCTTAAGTTGTTGTAATCTTGCGTTCGAGCCTCAATAATTCAATCAGTTTCGAATAACTTAGTAAATTATATGAAAGTCATTTATCCGGGCACTTTTGATCCAGTGACTAATGGTCACCTCAATCTAATAGAACGTACTCACGAAATGTTTGATGAGGTTGTGATTGGCGTAGCCGCAAGCCCATCGAAGAACACTATGTTTTCATTGGAAGAGCGCGTTGCACTGATGCAGGACGTTGTAGCGCATTTACCTGGTGTGACGGTAAAGGGGTTCTCCGGGTTATTAGTGGATTTCGCGAGAAATGAGAAAGCTAAGGTTCTTATTCGTGGTTTACGAACAACGGTAGACTTTGAATACGAGTTTGGACTGACCAACATGTACCGAAAGCTATTACCAGGAATCGAGAGCGTATTTTTAACTCCTGAAGAAGAGTTTGCGTTTTTATCGTCGACTATCGTGAGAGAAGTAGCGATTCATGGCGGAAGTATCGAACAATTCGTTCCCAAGCCAGTAGCCATCGCGATTGGGGAAAAACTGAATGAAAGACAGTAAGTTCCCTTATTATTTCTCAAACGCTCTCTCGATACTTATCCCTCGCTTTGTATATCGAGCACAAGCCAAGCGTTTACTTTCGAATCTGACCGAAGCAGAGCAGCAACGCTGTCTTGAGCGGGTGAACTATTACAATAAGTGTGAAACGCCGTTTTCAGTTGATAGCCGAGAACAAAGTTACTCGACCATCGATACATTCAAAAAAACGAAAGGCTGGACGTATTTTTTCGATCTTCGCCAAGTTGTACGCTATTTCCCTTCCAGTTTTGCGTTTAACTACATCAACGGCGATGTTACACACATCCCCAATGTACCGAGCTTTATAAAAAGCCGCCCTATTTTTGGTAACAACCAAAATTCAGTGGTGTTGAAACTTAATCAAGTTCGTCATTTTAAATTTATTGATGATCCTGTTCGCTATCAAGATAAAAAGGACATGGTAGCGTGGCGCGGCGTGGGTTTTCAGCCGCATCGTAAAAAGGTGATTCATGCGTTTTACAACCATCCGCAATGCAATATTGGCCAGACCCGCCCGGTAGAAGGGAAACCATGGGAAAAGGGCTTTATGAGTATTGAAGAGCAACTGCAGTATAAGTTTTTGCTCTGTATAGAAGGCAATGATGTGGCCACCAACCTTAAGTGGGCTATGTCGTCTAACTCCTTGGTTATTATGTCAAAGCCAAAATATGAGACTTGGTTTATGGAAGGTAAGTTAGAGGCAGGCGTCCACTATGTTAAAGTGAAGGATGACTATTCGGATTTGCCCGAAAAGATGGATTATTACCTAGCGAATGAGCAAGAAGCATTAGCGATCATTGAAAATGCGCACCAGTGGGTTGAGCAGTTCAAAGATAAACGTAAAGAGCGTTTGATCTCATTGATGGTTGCCGATAAGTACTTCGCTTTATCTCAGCAACAATAAAAAAGGGGCGAAACGCCCCTTTTTTATAATCTTAAGCTTCTAGAAATTGATCAACACCATTCTCACAGCGTTTAAGCTTGTTTTTAATGGTGTTTTCTAAAATCTCGTCATTTTGTCCGAGTGACGCACGAGAGTTTTCTACGTGGTACAAGTGGTAGCCTACACCTGCGAATTTTAGGTAAAGACGTGACTTACCCGCATTCAACATACGATGAACAAACTCGCTGTCTTCGCGTCCCCATCCAACAAAATCTTGGTTGAAGCCATTCACCTCGATGACATCTTGTCGCCAAAACGCCATGTTGCAACCGCGAGTGGCTTTATCGTTATTGCGCTCGTAAGAGAACCATTTCGATAGCAAAGCGTTGGTGATGCAGTTTTTACGATTGCGAATGCCTTTGCTGAAGATAGAAGGCACTAAGCCGTTTTCCATGATGGCCTTGCTGCAGCTTTCATCCGTTAACACACGTCCACCCTGCACAAACCAATTTGGTTTTGCGACTTGCTTATGTGATTCAATAAACGTTTGGGACAGCACCATGTCGCCATCAATCATGATGAGGTAGTCACCTGATGCTTTGGCGATCGCACGGTTGCGGCTCATTGAAAGTTGAAAGCCATTATCTTCGTGCCAGCTATGAATAAGTGGTACTGGAAAGCCGTCACGCAGTTGGTCGATCATTGCTTTGGTATCGTCTCGAGAACCGTCATCTGCAACAATGACTTCGTCAGGCAAAACGGTTTGACGTTTCACGCTTTCTAACACCGCTTTTAATGCTTCTTTCCAGTTGTAAGTGGTGATAATTAAAGTCGTTTTCATGATTTTCTTGCCTGTTCACGTAAGTAGAGATCGATGTATTTTACAAAAGTAGAGTGCATGCTTAGCCAAGCTAGAATGAAGCCATGTTTGCCATCAAGGAAACCTCGTTTGAGCACATACATCTTCAAAAAGCTCGCAAGAGCGTGAACGATAGCGGTCGTTAACCCCGCTTTCTTTTTACCTTCCCGTTCATCTGTCCAGGCCTTGAGGTAACCAGTGGTTTTATTGATGTAATGATGAAGGTGCTCGTAAGTGTAGTGATGCAGTCGACCATCCAGCTTTTCAGTTTGATAGTTTTTCTCATCAACTTTTTCATGAACGAGCGAATCATTATATTGTGTATATTCGGTGCGATATAAGCGCACAATCCAGTCTGGAGACCAACCAGAATGGTAGATGAACTTACCAAACGCTGAGCTTAGTCGATTAAGTTTGTATAAAACGTTCGGCTTATTGGCTGATACCGCGTGTAAGATACTTTCTTTTAGCTCTGGAGTGACTTGTTCGTCTGCATCAAGCCACAAAACGTAGTCTGCCGTAACGTATTGCTGCGCCAGTTGGCGCTGTTTACCGAATCCTGGCCAATCTAGGTTGGTGTAAAACTTATCTGTGTATTGTCGGGCGATTTCTTCAGTGCGATCAGTGCTGCCCGAGTCTAGAAGGACAATCTCATCGACCCAATCTTTTACTGTGTCTAGACAAGCTTGTAAGTGCTTCTCTTCATTTTTTACAATTAAGGCAACGGCTAAGGTTGGTTTGGACAAGGTCATTTCCTTCTTAACAAATCAAGACAGTAAGTTTACTGGTATTGAGGATACAAATCTTCTAAGACTTGATCGAACATGCTCATTACTTGAGTGCTGGTAATGCGGTTCATTGCCGTTTCATCTTTAGCGCGAGTTCGCCAGCTTAACTCGTGACTGTTTTTACCTGTTTCCGCAAAGATCGTTTCTTCATACACCGAGACAACGTATTTTAGATAACGGTAAGGTCCCACTCGCAGCGGATTATGGTGTGCATAGAGCCCGATGATTGGCGTTTTCATGGCATTCGCCATGTGTGCTGGTCCGGTATCGGGGGCGATGACCATTTCAACCTTATCTATTAACGCAAGCATTTGCAGAATTGAACTTTGTCCAACTAAATTTAGACACGGTTCTTCCAAGCGAGATTGAATGGCTTCTGCCAGATCCAATTCTACCTGAGCCGGGCTGCCTGCCAGAATCACGTTCCAGCCTTTTGCTCTGGCGTGATGAATCACATCCACATAACCTTCCGCGTTCCAGTTTTTATAAGCTTTGCTCGCACCAGGCACAATCAGCAGGTTAGGTTTACTACGAGAAATATGAGACTCTGCCCAAGCTTGGTCGTGGTCTGAATAAGAAAGTACCCAGTCTAGTCCTGCCTTTGGTACCCCAATTTGATGGGCAAAGGCCATTAAGCCATCTGCGACATGCAGAGATTGCGGGGAAGGCACTTTGACATTGGTAAATAGTGTTTGAAAGTCCTGGCTTCTATCAGAAGAGAAACCAAGTTTGTATTTTGCTTTAATGCCCAACGTTGCGACACTCGCTCGAATCGCGTACTGCATATGCAATAGCGCATCAAACTCTCTGCCTTTCAGCTGTCGCCAAAGTGATTTGTAGCCATCAAGTCCCGCTTTTTTATCAAAAACAATCACTTCTACACCATCGATGGCGGCTAATAACTGGGCTTCAAGTTTACCCGTTATCCAAGTAATCTGGGTCGAAGGCCAGTGTTTCTGAATAGCTTGAATGCTGGCGATAGTATTGCAAACGTCTCCGATAGCGGACAAACGCAAGACGCATAGTGACGATGGGGCAGAAGTGAACATAATTATTGTCTGATTCGATGAATAGAGGCAGGTAAATTATGCAGACATCCCCAATAAATGTAAAATACACGGCTCGAATATAGCTAAGTACTGATAAGTGTTCTGCAATGTCAAAGACAACACCACATCAATCGCAAGAATCTGGCAAGCCGGGTAACACCGGGCTAAAGCGTATCGTTAAAGCGACGGGTTATTCG
Organism: Vibrio sp. Vb1554; assembly: GCF_033344235.1. Classification (NCBI taxonomy): domain Bacteria; kingdom Pseudomonadati; phylum Pseudomonadota; class Gammaproteobacteria; order Vibrionales; family Vibrionaceae; genus Vibrio; species Vibrio sp. Vb1554. The sequence continues at coordinate 166,867 of NZ_JAWPOJ010000006.1, forward strand.
ATCCAAGGATTAAAAGCGGCTTTTAAGCATGAAGCTGCCATTCGACAAGAGTTGGCTCTGTTGAGTATCGCCGTGATTTTGGCTTGGCTCGTGGATGTCGGCATGGTTGAGCGTATCTTAATGATCGGGGTCGTGGTGTTAGTCTTGATTGTAGAGCTTGTAAACTCAGCGATTGAGGCGGTAGTGGATCGTATCGGTATTGAACGGCATGAACTCAGTGGTCGAGCTAAAGATATAGGCTCTGCTGCCGTTATGGTTGCTTTGGCGTTTGCTGCATTTACTTGGTTGTATATATTAGCCAGCCGGTATTTAGGCTAGAGGGTGAGCGTATGACTCAACAGTATAAAAACAACAACCAAGTGATCTGGTTTGATGACGAGATCATTACAGACCCTAGCCAACCGATATTTGATGCGGAATACTGGCAGTCCTCCGACAAGGTGGTTGGCAGTGCGACGGGGCGAGGCACGACATGGTTTATCCAACTAGAGAACATGCAAGCGGCACTACGTCATTACCGTCGTGGCGGTTTGTTTGGGAAGTTAGTTAACGATCATTATTGGTTCTCTGGCTGGGATAACACCCGTTGTGCGCAAGAGTTTCAGCTTTTGTTGGCGCTAATTGAGGCTGGGGTACACGTTCCTCGTCCTATTGCAGCAAGAGCCGTAAAGTCAGGACTCTTCTATCAAGCTGATTTATTAAGTGAGCGAATCCCAAACGCCAGAGATCTGGTTAGTATCTTGCAAGAACAGTCTTTATCGGTAGAAATGTATCAGAAAATAGGGCAAGAAATTGCCAAGATGCATCAGGTTGGCGTTAACCATACCGATTTGAATATCCACAATATCTTGATCGACGACAAAGATAAGGTATGGATTATCGATTTTGATAAGTGCCGTTTTGAAACTTCTGGTGACTGGAAGCATCAAAATCTAAATAGACTTCTGCGTTCATTTAATAAGGAGCGTTTAAAGCGACAGATTATTTGGCAAGAATCCGATTTTGAACATTTTCAGGACGGTTATGCTTCTCAATCTTAATTGAGTTTTTTATCATTTTATGTTGATTGCTCTAAGTAAGCCTTCTTGAGTCTAACGATGCTCGAGTGAGTCTATAAACTACAATAATCATAAAGTATTCATGTGTATCTGATGGCACAAAAATTAACGTAGGTAACATTTGTAATGAAAATATTAGTAACCGGTGGAGCAGGCTTCATTGGGTCAGCTGTTGTCCGACATATCATTCGTGACACCCAAGATACCGTCATCAATTTAGATAAACTGACCTACGCAGGGAATCTAGAATCACTGGTTGATGTCTCAGAGAGTGAACGTTACTACTTTGAGCAAGTAGATATCTGTGACCGAGCTGAACTAGATCGCGTGTTTTCAGAGCATCAACCCGATATGGTGATGCATTTAGCGGCTGAGTCTCATGTCGATCGCTCTATTGATGGTCCTGCTGCTTTTATTGAGACCAACGTGATGGGCACTTACCATCTGCTCGAAGCGGCCCGTCAATATTGGTCGGGCTTAGATGAAGCGCGCCAATCGGCATTCCGTTTTCATCATATTTCTACGGATGAAGTGTATGGCGATCTAGAGGGAACGGATGATTTGTTCACCGAAACCACCTCATACGCGCCGAGCAGCCCATATTCTGCATCTAAAGCTTCGAGCGATCACCTGGTTCGCGCTTGGCAACGGACTTATGGCTTACCAACACTTATCACGAATTGCTCCAACAACTATGGCCCGTACCACTTCCCAGAGAAGTTGATCCCTCTGATGATTCTAAATGCCCTCGATGGCAAGCCGTTGCCTGTGTATGGTGATGGTATGCAGATCCGAGATTGGCTGTTTGTGGAAGACCATGCTCGCGCGCTTTACAAAGTGGTCAACGAAGGTGAAGTCGGTGAAACCTACAACATTGGTGGTCACAATGAAAAAGCGAATATTGAAGTCGTGAAAACCATTTGCTCGCTACTTGAAGAGCTGCGACCAAACAAACCTGCAGGTGTTGAGTCTTATGAATCTTTGATCACGTATGTGAAAGATCGCCCTGGTCATGATGTGCGCTACGCAATTGATGCCACCAAGATTGCTCAAGAGCTTGGCTGGACGCCAGAAGAAACGTTTGAAAGCGGTATTCGCAAAACCGTCGAATGGTACCTAAACAACCCACAATGGTGGCAACGTGTGCTTGATGGTTCATACAGTTTAGAGCGATTAGGAGCGGGCGAATAATGAAAGGCATTATTTTAGCAGGTGGCTCGGGCACTCGCCTTTACCCTATTACACGCGGTGTCTCTAAGCAGTTACTGCCGGTTTATGACAAACCAATGATTTACTACCCGTTGTCAGTACTTATGCTTGCGGGCATTCGTGAAATCTTGATCATCACCACGCCAGAAGACCAGGAGGGTTTTCAGCGCCTATTAGGTGATGGCTCAGAGTTTGGCATTGAGTTGCAATACGCGATTCAGCCAAGCCCAGATGGCTTAGCTCAAGCCTTCATCATTGGTGAAGAATTCATTGGCGATGACTCAGTATGTTTGGTGCTGGGTGACAACATCTTTTATGGGCAAGGGTTCACTCCAAAGTTAAAGAAAGCGGTTGAGACGGCAGAGAGTGGCAATGGGGCTACGGTGTTTGGCTACCAAGTGAAAGACCCTGAGCGCTTTGGTGTGGTTGAGTTTGACGCCGACAGAAAAGCTATCTCTATTGAAGAAAAACCAGCTAAGCCAAAGAGCCACTATGCTGTGACGGGGCTGTACTTCTTTGACAACCAAGTCGTGAGTAGAGCTAAGCAAGTCGAACCATCAGAGCGAGGTGAGCTGGAAATTACCACATTAAATCAAATGTACCTAACAGCAAACGAGCTCAATGTTGAAATGTTAGGGCGTGGTTTTGCCTGGTTAGACACAGGTACTTACGAAAGCTTGCTCGAAGCTGCTCAATTTGTTTCGACGATAGAGAAACGACAAGGTTATAAGATTGCATGTTTGGAAGAAATTGCCTTTAACAATGGTTGGATTAGCAAACAGAAGTTAATGGCGGCAGCTGATGCCCTTAAGAAGAACAATTATGGTATCTACCTATCAAGCATTGTGAGCGAAGATGACAATTAAACTTAACAGTCCATTAGCCCCAGACTTAACTAAGCTTTCTAACTATTTATCTCAAGTAAATGAGAGTGGTTGGTATACTAACTTTGGGCCATTGCATGAAAAGCTTACTAGACGACTTGAAACGTTTTTGGGTGTTAAAAACTTATTGTTAGTTTCTAATGGTACGCTGGCACTTCAGGTGGCATGTAAAGTTTTAGGAATTGAATCCGCGATCTCTACACCATTTAGCTTTGTTGCAACTTCATCAGCGTTGATGTGGCAAGGTATTGATGTGAGCTATTGCGATATCGATTCAAAATCTTATAACTTATCTCCAGATGCTTTGAAAGCAGCTCTTGAAGCAAATTCTCAAGTAGATGGTGTTGTTGCAACACATGTATATGGAAATCCTTGTGAAGTTGAGAGTTTCAAAGAAATTGCAGAGCAATATAAGGTCAAAGTTCTATACGACGCTGCTCATGCATTTGGAGTTAAGGTTGGTCAGGAGTCTCTCTTAAACTTTGGCGATGCTAGTACATTGAGTTTTCATGCCACTAAGATATTCCATACAGTCGAAGGTGGTGCAATTGTATTCAAGCGGCATGAAGATTATTTACGTGCGAAAGAGTTCATTAACTTTGGTCTTCAAGCGAATGGACAATTAGGCGAGCCAGGTATTAATGCAAAGTTGAATGAGTACCAATGCGCAGTAGGATTAACACTACTTGATCAGATTGAAGAGGTAATTGAGCATCGATCCAACCTGTTTAGTTTGTACCGGACGCTTTTAGAACCTTATGTTGAATTACCTCTTTGGCTACCCGAAGCGTCGTATAACGGTGCTTACATGCCAATTTTCGTTAGAGATAAAGACAAGCAGGAAAGACTACTTGATGCTTTGTCTGAGCATGATATTGAACATCGACGATATTTTACACCATCTTTAGATGTTGCTTACCCTGATAATCTGAGCTTTGGATGCCCTATAAGTCAGAAGATATCAAAAGGAATTATTTGTCTACCGCTACATGCCAGTATGTCTTCAAATGATGTTGAAGCAGTATGTAAAGTTATAGAATTGATATTAAATTAACCATGTGAGAGTTCTTATAGTATGAAAATTGCTATTATGCAGCCTTATTTTTTACCATATATTGGCTACTGGCAGCTCTTGGCTTCTGTAGATAAATTTGTTGTTTATGATGATATTCAGTACACCAAGAAAGGGTGGATAAATCGTAACCGTTACTTAAGTGCTTCAGGGAAAGTAGAGACTTTTACCATTCCTATTAAGAAAGACTCTGATTACCTTGATGTTAGAGAGCGTTTTATATCTCCAACATTCTTGAAAGAAAGAACTAAACTATTAAATAAGATTAGAGAGTCTTATCGAAAGTCACCAAATTTTGATGAAGGATATCAGATTTTTAGTGATATTTTGTTGGATGAAGAAGATAATCTATTTCTTTTCATTCTAAACTCTATAGAAAAAATAAAATCTTATTTAGATATTGATACTGAAATTATAATTTCATCGAGTCTGAATAATAAAAATCTTAAAGGACAAGATAGAGTTATAGATACTTGTGTTAAATTAGCTGGTGGCACTTATATCAATCCTCCTGGAGGGCGGGATTTATACAGTGAATCGAACTTTCGATCTCAAGGCTTAACTCTAGAATTCCTAAATGTATCATTAAAACCATATACGCATACTCAGACAAGTGATTTTGAGCCAGGACTTTCAATACTTGATATGATTTTTAATGTACCTAAGACCCAGTTGATGGATTATTTAATATGAAAAGATTTGCAATTCACTCTGTGCCAAGATCCGGTTCATCTTGGTTAGGTGAGATTATTAATAGCTCTCCTGATGTTAACTATCTATATCAGCCGCTTTTTTCCTACGAGTTTAAATCATTTCTAGATGAAAATTCTAAAAAAGATGATATCGATGCGTTTTTTAATAACATTGCACAAACCAACTCTTCTTTTATTCGTCAAGATGCTGAACGAAAGGAAGGTCGTAAGCCTATATTCGAAAAGAACAATCATTTGGGTACTATCGTATATAAGGAAGTTAGATACCATCATATCATAGAGAATATGATCAAAAAGTGCCCTGATGTAAAGGTTTTAGGCTTGGTTAGAGACCCGAGAGCTGTAATTAGCAGTTGGTATAATGCAAAGCGAGAATTTAGATCCGATTTAGGCTGGCTTTTGGAAGAAGAGTTGATCTATGCAGGTAAGAAAAACTTAGAGAAAAAAGAAGAATATTTTGGTCTGTCTAAGTGGGTGGAGACTACAAAGTTATTTGAAAAACTTTCTCAGCTGTATCCAGATAACTTTAAACTTGTGCACTATAGTGCGCTGCTAGAAGACCCTCTAGAACAAGTTGAAGATATATTCGCTTTTCTAGGGCTAGAGCTTACCTCACAAACTAAGTCATTTCTTATATCAAAAAAGAAGGTTGATACTACCTACTCTGTATTCAAAAACAAGGATAAAGACATAAGCTGGCAAAATAGCCTTGATGCAGATATTGTAAGTCGTATAGAGGATTTTGTTAAAGAGAGTAAGTTGGAACACTACTTGTAGGTCGGTAATAATATGTCTGTTAAAGTTTCAATTCTTTGTGTTTGTTATAATCACTCTAAATATATTGAAAAAACAATTAATAGCTTTCTCAACCAGTCCTGTGATTTCGAATTTGAAGTTATTGTTTATGATGATCTCTCTACGGACAATAGTAGAGAAATTATTGATGAGATATGTGAAAAGCATTCGAACATAGTTCGAATGTATACTGATGAAAATCTTTACTCTAAAGGCATCCGAACTCTAGCATTGTCACACTTATCACCAAAGGCTAAAGGAGAGTACTTAGCTTTTTGCGAAGGTGATGACTATTGGATAGATAATACAAAGCTACAGAAACAATTTGATGCTTTAGAGGGGAACCCAAATATAGACCTTTGCTTTCACCCAGCATACTCAGAGGACCCAGAAGGCAATAGAGAGCTAGTCTCAAATCATTTTGAGGGGACCCATTACGTTTCTACTGATGAAGTTATACTAGGAGATGGTGATTACTGCCCAACAGCATCTTTATTTATCCGTAAGTCTGCTTTATCCCTAGCTTCATCAAGCACTATTAAATTAATGCCATGTGGGGACTATTTTATGCAGATTATGTCTTCTGTAAAGGGAGGCGGAGTCTACTTACCTGAACCAATGTCTGTATATAGAATTAATCAAAAAGATTCTTTTTCAACAAGGATATCCTCGTCCTCTCACGAAAATCAGAGAGACTTTTTGTTAGCAATGGCCAATAGTTTGGAGTCACTAAAACAAGACTTGGATGGAGTGAACTTAAAGTCATTTAACAATCGAATAAGAAAATATAAACAGAGAGCGCGAAAATCTCAAAGGAAGGCGATAAAGGAGAGGATCAGAAATCTAATATTCTCTAACCCTTCCCAATAAAATAGGTGAGCGATATGTTTATGGCCCACCTATTTATTTAGTTTATTTTTACACAGCCCCACTCTGGGAAGTGCTTACATACATAAGCATTGAGCTCTTTCTCTGCTTCTGAGTAAACACGAGCTGGTTCTTCAGTATGGTTTAATTGTATCGATGACACCATACCCGCGCCGACAGTCACGTTACTAATGCGGTCAATAATGATAAAAGCGCCAGTTTGAGGTAGCTGCTGATAAACATCCATTGCAACTTTATCGGTAAGCTTTATTGAGGCGAGTGCAATCTCGTTTAACTCAAGGCGCGTATTTTTATGATCATGCTGCTTAAGTGTATTGACATCAACCTTATGCTCAATTTGAGAAACCTTACCTGTACAGGTTTTAGTCGCAAATTTGAATAGGTATTCTTTATGCGTTTGCATCGGAGATTCATCCATCCAAACGATATGAGCTTGGTAAGCGTCTACAACCTCCGGAATGTTGTTGGAATGGACAAGCATATCGCCGCGTGACACATCGATTTCATCTTCAAGCGTTAGGGTGATGGCTTGACCCGGCATTGCTTCTTTTAGCTCACCATCGAAGGTAAAGATAGATTTGATGCGAGAAACTTTGTTCGATGGAAGAGCAGTAACCTCATCACCAACCTGTACAATGCCTGAAGCAAGGGTGCCACAAAAACCACGGAAGTTTAGGTTTGGGCGATTGACATATTGCACTGGGAAGCGCATGACTTCAGTGTTGATGTCTTGGTTAATCTTAACTGTTTCAAGCAGCTTCATTAATGTAGCGCCAGGGTACCAATCCATGTTCTCACTTGGAGTGACAACATTGTCGCCTTTTAGAGCAGAGATTGGCACAAAGCGGATATCCTTGATGTTGAAGTTCTTTGCCATATCTCGGTAATCGGCTTTGATTTTCTGATACACCTCTTGGCTGTAGTCCATCAGATCCATTTTGTTAACGGCAACGATAACGTGCTGAATTCCAAGTAGACTACAGATATAGCTATGACGACGTGTTTGCGTCTGGATACCGTGGCGAGCATCAACCATTACAATCGCAAGATCACAGGTAGAAGCACCCGTAACCATATTACGAGTGTACTGTTCATGTCCTGGAGTGTCGGCGATGATGAATTTACGCTTGTCGGTTGAGAAGTAGCGGTAGGCAACATCAATCGTGATGCCTTGTTCACGCTCGGACTGTAGACCGTCGACTAGTAGTGCTAAGTCGAACGCTTCATCTGTCGTATTGAACTTTTGAGAATCTTTTTCGATCGCAGCCATTTGATCTTCATAAATCAGCTTGCTGTCGTATAGCAGGCGACCAATCAGTGTAGATTTGCCGTCATCAACGTTACCACAAGTTAAGAAACGAAGTAGGTCTTTGTTTTCATGTACGTTTAGGTACGCTTCAATGTCTTTAGCGATAAGCTCAGAGCTATGAGACATAATGACTTCCTTTTAAATGTATTCTTTTTCAGTGAGCGCTTGAATCACTTGGTCGGCACACGCTTCGACAGACAGCTCAGCTGTCTTGATGTGAATTTCTGGAGATATAGGCGCTTGGTACTCAGAGTCGATGCCAGTGAAGTGTTTAATCTCACCTGCGCGTGCCTTTTTATACAGGCCTTTAGGATCTCTTTGCTCGCAGATTGCGAGTGGAGTATCAACAAACACCTCTAAAAACTCGCCTTGCTGCATTAACTGGCGCACTTGCTCTCTATCTGAGATAAATGGCGAAATAAACGCGGTCAGAACAATGTTCCCGGCATCGACAAATAGTTTAGCCACCTCGCCAATGCGGCGAATGTTCTCAATACGGTCTAGATCACTAAAGCCAAGATCTTTGTTTAGACCGTGGCGCACATTGTCACCATCAAGAAGGTAACTATGTTTACCTAACGCTAATAGCTTGCTTTCTACCGCGTTAGCGACGGTCGATTTTCCTGAGCCACTAAGTCCGGTAAACCAAAGTACAACAGGCTTTTGCTGCTTAAGCGCAACACGATCTTCATGAGTTACGCTGGTGTTATGCCAAACCACATCGTCACTCACAGACTCATTGTGCTTCTTTTGATACGGCGAGGTCATAGTTAGAAGTAACCCTCACGTTTCTTTTTCTCCATGGAGCCAGAGCTATCATGGTCAATGGCACGGCCTTGGCGCTCAGAAGTGGTTGTAAGCAGCATCTCTTGAATGATCTCTGGTAGCGTTGTTGCTTGAGATTCAACCGCTCCCGTTAATGGGTAGCAGCCTAGTGTACGGAAGCGAACCATGCGTTGTTCTACCGTCTCCCCTTCACGAAGCTCCATGCGATCATCATCTTTCATGATCAACATACCGTCACGCTCAACGACGGGACGCTCTTTTGCAAAGTACAGGCTTGGAATCTCGATGCTCTCTAGGTAGATATATTGCCAGATATCCAGCTCAGTCCAGTTAGAAAGAGGGAATACGCGAATGCTCTCGCCTTGGTTTACTTTGCCGTTGTAGATATTCCAAAGCTCAGGGCGTTGATTTTTAGGATCCCAGCGGTGATGTTCATCACGGAAAGAGTAAACACGCTCTTTCGCGCGAGACTTTTCTTCGTCACGACGAGCACCACCAAAAGCAGCATCAAAGCCATGATTATCTAAGGCTTGTTTTAGGCCTTGTGTCTTCATGATATCAGTATGTTTTGAGCTGCCATGCACAAATGGGCTGATGTTCATCGCAAGCCCTTCTGGATTTTGGTGCACAATCAGCTTCATACCAAGCTTTTTCGCCATGTAGTCACGAAACTCAATCATTTCTTTGAATTTCCATGTGGTATCAACATGCATAAGTGGAAACGGGGGAATGCCAGGCGCAAAGGCTTTCTGCGCAAGGTGTAGCATCACTGAAGAGTCTTTACCAACAGAGTAAAGCATCACTGGGTTATCAAACTCGGCAGCTACCTCACGCATAATATGGATAGATTCTGCCTCAAGCTGCTTAAGGTGAGTCATTCGTTGTGGAGAAAGTTTCATTCCGGTCTCTCTTTGATTCGATGAGGGAGTTAAACGCCATAGATAGTTGTGATAGCCGTTAATACTAAACCGCTATACGTAATACTCATCGGCACCCCAATCTTTATATAATCCTTGATACAGTACTGACCTGCATTGTAAACCATTAAGTTGGTTTGGTATCCATATGGGCTAATAAAGCTTGCACTTGCGCCGAACGCGACAGCTAAAATATAGCTGTGAAGATTTGCATCTAGACTCGTCGCGAGGGCATAAGCAACGGGGAAGACTAAGGCCGCCGCCGCATTGTTGGTGACCAACTCCGTTAGCAATAAAGTGACCAAGTAAACCATGATAAGCCCTGACAATGGGCTCATAAATTCAGCTTGTTCTGTCATTGCGCTCCGCAGGAGGTCGACTGCTGTACTATTATCTAATGCCTGAGACAGCAAAAGTGCAGATGAAATTACTAGCCATATCTGGACTGGTAGCCTTCGTATAATTTCATTCGTTTTCAGTGCTCCAGTTAATAGTAGAACACCAAGCAACAAGATCAGGTTGTGCAGCAGTGGAGCTATCTCCATAGCTGCGAGGGCGATAGCACTAAAAAAGCCAAGAACAGCGACAATTTCTTGTGGTCCTTTGAGCAGCCTATCGGCTTTTAGCGCTTGGAGCTGGATAAAGTTTTTAGCGATGTTATTTCTCTGGTGATAGTCATCACCTACAGCGAGTACCAGATAGTCACCAGCTTTTAAGGTAACTTCACCGAGCTTTCCGGAAACCGTGTGGCCATCGCGTCGGATCGCGACAACTGCAGCGTTGAACATAGCGCGAAAGCCAATTTGTTTTAAGGTCTTATTTACTAAAGCACTTTCAGGGCGTAATACGACCTCTTTGAGATCATGACTTAGTCTTTCGCCTTTATGAGCAAAGAGTGATAAGCCCGGGAAGTGATTCAGTTGAGTTACTTTTCTAATCTCTCCACAGAATAATAGGCGATCATTTTCCTCTATTAACTCATGTGGTGATACTGGTGAAATAGTTCTTCCTTGGCGATGAATCTCGACTAAAAACAGAGAGTTTAGATTTCTCAGCCCGTTGCGCTGAATAGTTTTACCGATAAGTGGGGAGTTTGGTTCTACCTCAGCGTCAATGAAGTATTGAGCTTGAGTATCTGCTCGTTCAATGTTGCTAGGTAGCCAATGGCTAAGTAAAAACAGGGTGAGCCCGCACCCAAGTACAACAATGCTGCCAACAAGTGAAAAATCAAAAAAGGAGAGACTAGGTAGCCCAGCATCGAGCACCATACTATTGACGATTAAATTCGTCGAAGTGCCGATCAGCGTTAGTGTTCCGCCAAGGATGGCAGCAAAAGATAGGGGAAGTAGCAGTTTGCTGGCTGGGTGAAGGGCATTGGCACGTATTGGGGCGATCATGGTAGAGACCACCGCTGTGTTGTTTAGAAATGCTGAAGACAATGTGGTTATCGAGAACAGTCGAACCCAGGTAGATTTATAGCTAGGTTTGATGACTAATTGCGAGATTCTACGAAGTAGTGAGGTCTTTTCTAAAGCTAGCGAGCAGATGATAAGTAGTACCAGCGTAAGTACGCCAGGATTGGCAATACTGCTAATGAGTTGCTCTGTCGATACGGATCTGCTGCTATATAAAACAAGCAAAACTACTCCAAAAACCTTTTCAGGTTTGTTTTGATACCTTGTGACAAGGGCAATTATTGCAATCACAAAAACGGTAATGACAAAGTAGGCTGAATGGGTCTGTGACATTATTTAATTGCTTCAATTGTTTTTTGAGTCGAGTTTAAATAGCCTTGAATAAAATCACTCATTTGCTGAGAGTTACTATGTTGAAAGCGCTCTAGTACTTTACTCGCTAGCTGAGTTTTATCGGTAATGTCTATAATATTCAGAGCAATCATGTCTTCTACAATCGCTTTGAAGTTGAAGTAACTAGGGCCTGATATCACTGGAACGTTGAGTGCGACTGGTTCAAGCACATTATGTCCACCAACTTTATCCCCAAGCAAACTCCCAGCCATAAAGCAAACATCACTGGCACCAAGGAGAATCAGCATTTCACCCATAGTATCAGCAAGGTATACCTGTGTATCGGCGTTAACTATTGCAGCATTGGTTCTTCTGGTGCTATTAAAGCCGGAATTTTGGCAAAGCGCAAACACATCATCAAATCGTTCCGGATGGCGAGGAACCAAAATAAGTAATGCATTTGGATGAGATTTTAAAACTTGTCTATGTGCATCTAATACCTGTTCGTCCTCGCCTTTGTGGGTGCTAGCTGCAATCCAAATCGGACGATCGTTTCCAAGTTGGGCTCGAAGCTGCTGTCCTTGCTGTTTCACTTGCTCTGATATTTGAATATCGAACTTAATCGAGCCAGTAACGGATAGTTTCTTTTTCTCAACGCCTAAGCGTTCGAAGCGCTCTGCATCTGAATCCGTTTGGCAGAGTACTTGAGTTAGGCATGGATGAAGCTGGTTAAAAAGCCGCTGTATTTTGGCGTAGTTCTGACACGATTTTTCAGATAGGCGCGCATTTACGACAGTTATAGGGACACCCGCTTTGTGAACATTGTGAAGCGTGTTTGGCCACAGCTCAGTCTCAATGATCAACATCTGTTTTGGTTGCACTGCTTTAAGAAAACCTTTGATAGCAAACCCAAAGTCAATTGGCATATAGCGGTGTTCAATTAAATCACCCAACTTAGCAATCTGTTCAGCTCCGGTACTTGTTGTTGTTGTAACTAGAATAGATTGTTCGGGGTTTTGTTCCTTAAGGGCTTTGATTAAAGGTGTTGCTGCTATGCTTTCACCAACAGATACGGCATGTATCCAAATAGGTTTGTCGTTGCTTTTTAGCTTGGGGGTTATGCCAAAGTGCTCTTTCCAGCGAGAGCCGAACTTAGGCTTATTTGGTTTGCTCTTGTACAAACCAAATAAAAGCAGCGGTGACGCTAGGGCGAGTAGTAAGGTATAAACAATACGAACTAACATGAGCTTATCGTAATGGCGTCAAGTTTTTGGATGCTATCTAGCACTTGCTTAGGCGAAAGTTCTGTCAAGCACTTAAGGTGTTTGTATTGACATTCACGCTGGAAACAAGGGCGACAATCAATATCGGTATGAACAATCTCCACTTTTTCTGCGAGTGGGGGGGTGTACTTCGGTGAAGTTGAGCCATACACGGCAACAACATTACAACCAACCGCAGCTGCCACATGCATTAAGCCTGAGTCATTCGCGACAACAGTCTTACATGCAGCAAGGAGATCGACTGCTTCAATTAAGCTGGTTTGGCCTGCCAGAACATGAATGTGCTCATGGAATTGCGTCGGAACAAGTGCGCGAATATTGTTACAAGTCTCTAAGTCCTTTTGAGAACCAAACAACCAGATTTGGTGCCCAGAACGAGCCATTTGCGTCGCAACTTCAGCGTAGTGTGTTTCGGGCCATTTTTTGGCAGGACCAAACTCTGCTCCCGGGCACAGTCCAATAATTGGTTGGTCTTGCGTTAAGTTGAACTTTTTGAGCGTGGCTTGTTGCTCTGCCGCGTTGATTGCAAGGCGTGGGCGAGGCAAGGTTTCAAGCCCGCCGAGAGAGTTAGAATCCACCATTTCTGCTTTTGGATAAGCTAACGCTACATAGCGCTCTACCATGTACTGAAAAGACTTCATGTTAGGGCGTAAGTCGTTCAATAAACCATAGCGCATTTCTCCCTTCCAGCCAGTACGAAGGGGAATGTTGGCAAACCATGGGATCAGTGCTGATTTCGCTGACTTAGGCAAGATATAGGCGTGGTCATATTGCTTTTCACGTAATGATTTGCCAATTTCCCTGCGGCCTAATAAGTTAAACTCACCATGACCGATAGGCATTTCAATCGCTTGATGGATTTCTGGCATACGCTCAAGAATCGGTTTACACCATCCTGGAGCGATAACGTCAATTTGGCTATCTGGATGGCGTTGCTTTAATACGATATATAACGATTGCGACATTACCATATCGCCGACCCATGCAGGGCCAATGACTAAAATCTTCATGCTTTGTTTTTCCAGTATAGGAATTTCAAAATTGACTCATAAGTTCTAAAAAGTTCAGCGTATATTTTATTCGCAAGAGTCATTTTGGATTTATCTTTTCTTTTACCACCAATCGTCGAAGCAATCTCTGCTCTAGTAAAGAGATCTGGAGACACGCTGTAGACTTGAACACCATGTCTCCATGGTTTTTCCATGTAGTCATCGACTGGTTCAATAAACTCTTGAGCATGCATAACAAACTTTGAGGCTGCTTTAGGTGTAACGATATAAGCGGTGGTACCACAAGTGCCTGCTGAGTATCCCCCTAGCATATGATTATCATCAATCGGTACGATTGGGGTGAATACACGCTTCTGAGTGGCAGACAACTTGATGTAGTCATAATTAGAAGTCAATGGAAGGGTATGTTCGAGTACTTGCTTCAGCCCTTCTACGGGGTCGACGTTGTCTTCTAAGATGACGATCGGTTCATCAAGCTCAACACAGCGAACCCACAACTCGTAATGGCTTGCAAAACAGGCGACTTCACTGGTTTTTAATTGATACCCTTTGCGGCGTAGAGTAATGGTAGGACGACTTTTTTCTGAATGAAGAAAACGGTCAACAGAGCCATCTACTGCATCAAAAAATTCAAACGTAATGTCTTGTTGTTTTAACTTTTCTTCAATACGTTCTCGGCGATCTAGCGATCGAGCCAAGCTTACGACAAATACTTTCACTGCACTTTCCAGTCGCTGTTATATCTTGGTTTAAACAAATTGTAATAGTTATTGCCGTCTTCTTGAGAGTGCAGCAACTGTAGTACCCACATATATTGTTCGGGTTTATCACCGACAAAATATTCAATGGCTTCATTACAGGTACGAGCGTCTTGCTCTTCGCCTTTATCCAGCTCAAACGCTGGTAAAATCTCAATATCAAACGTACCATCTTCAGTGTTCATCGACGCAAATAGAGGCAGTACTTTTGAGCGTGATAGTTTCGCAATTTTGCCTAAACCAGGTAGCGTTGCTTTACGTGTTGCAAAAAAATCCACAAACACACTATGCTCTGGGCCGTGATCTTGATCAGGTAGATAATACCCTACATAGCCATCTCGAATGGATTTCAGAAAAGGCTTAATGCCACCTGAGCGTTCATAAACACGACCACCGTATTGGACCCTTTGCTTGTGCATCAGCCAGTCAGCAACATCATTCTTTTGCTTCTTCGCCATTGCAGAAACTGGCATTCCCATTGAAGCGAGCAAGATAGCAGGCACATCAATAGCCCAAGAGTGGGGAACCATTAAAATTACATTTTCGTTGCTATCAATGTGCTGTCGTAAAATGTCTAGGCCGCGAATTTGGCAACGGTTCTGAAGCCATTTTGGTGAGCGTAAACTTAGTAACCCGAAGCGAAAAAAGAACATGGCCGCTGTGTAGAGTGTTTTTTCTATCAAAGCTTCACGTTCTTGGAACGATTTTTCCGGAAAACACAGCTCAAAGTTAACCCTCGCTCGATGAGCTGGACCTTTGTGGGATTTAGACAGTTTTTTGGCTATGGTTTTCGCCAACCACTTTTGTAAACCCAGTGGCATTAATGATAACGGTAAAAATAAGATAACACCTAACCACGTGCCCCAGTACTTAGGCGACAGAAAGTGGCGCTTAAACTCAGGGTTATATGCTTTGGGGTCGAAGTCATCACGTTTTATTGTCATGGCGTGTCTAGTTACCTATTCGTGTACGGGCGAAGTGGTTTAAATGAGAAAAAGATAGTTAGGAATGATACAGGCTATTGCACTTGAGTAAAGGTGGCAGGTTATGGTTCTACCACCTTGTGGTGCTTAACTGTTTTGGATAGTTAAGTATTCGGCAACGCCTTCTGCAACTGTCTTGAATTCAACATCACAACCTGCGGTGCGCAGTTTGGTCAGATCCGCTTGTGTGAATTCTTGGTAAGCGCCTTTTAGGTGCTCAGGGAATGGGATGGTTTCAATTTGGCCTTTGCCATGATGCTTGATAACTGCTTTTGCTACCTCTTCAAAAGATTCAGCACGGCCAGTACCACAGTTAAAAATGCCTGATACGCCGTTTTCTAAGAACCACAGGTTTACTTTACATACATCACCAACGTAAACGAAGTCGCGTTTGAATGATTCGCTGCCCGCGAACAATTTAGGATTTTCACCTGCGTTAAGTTGGTTGTTTAGGTGGAATGCAACTGATGCCATGCTACCTTTGTGGTCTTCACGTGGGCCATATACGTTGAAGTAGCGGAAGCCGGTGATTTGAGAAAGGGTCTCACCATGTTCTTCAGCATCTTGCCATAGGCGACGAACGTAGTTATCAAACTGCTGTTTCGAGTAACCGTATACATTCAGTGCGCCTTCGTATTCGCGTTCTTCAACGAAAGTCTCTGTATCGCCGTAAGTGGCTGCTGAAGAAGCGTATAGGAATGGAATCTCGCGATCTAAACAGTAATGCAGCAGCTCTTTAGAGTACTCATAATTGTTTAGCATCATGTACTTACCATCCCACTCAGTCGTTGCAGAACAAGCACCTTCGTGGAAAATTGCCTCAATCGGACCAAAATCATCGCCCGCCATAATTTGGGTCAGAAAGTCGTCACGATCCATGTAATCTGTGATGTCCAGATCAACTAAGTTCTTAAACTTTTTGCCATTTTTTAGGTTGTCGACAACCAGGATATCGTTAATACCAGCTTCGTTTAGTGCTTTAACAATGTTGCTGCCGATCATGCCAGCGCCACCAGTTACGATGATCATAGAACTTCCACCATAGATTAAAATTTTCTCAGGAATTCTAGCAAGAAACGAAAAGTAGCGCTATTGGAAGCAGGAAGATAGGTTTTAGTCTTCTATGACTCAGTATCTATATATGAAAAAGGGAGCCGCAGCTCCCTTGATTACTTTATTATTCCACATCCGAACGGTTAGGTCTTTGGTACCAAGGATTTCGTTCGTCGGTTAACTCAATTAAGCTGTATTTTCGGCCGAGCTTCTGCCCTCCGTCACGAGTAAGAGGCTGCCAACTAAAGTTCGCACGATTGTTACTTGGCTTAACGGTCATGATGTCAAACGGAATCGACAAGTAGAAACCTTTAGTAAAGCTACCTTCACCAAATTCGTCCGCAGACAAGTCTGTAAATGAGGCAAAGGCGCCAGCAATTACGCCACTCTTGAACTGCTTAGAAATATTGATTTGTGTACCTACATCACCAGCTAGGAACTGACCAACATCGACTTGGATCATCAAATCTTGTAGGAAATCCCATTGAGGGTAGTAGTAACCAGATACAAAACCAGTGAAGCCTTTATCAATAACTTGGAACGGACGTCCATATTCTGGCACGTTTTGCCATTTCTCATCGTAAACACCAAAGTAACTTTGTGGATCACGTTGAGAAATTAAGTTGACGTCAGCGCCAATCGCCCAGTTAGCTCCTTGTGGTCGGTAAAGAAACTCGGTACCTACTCCGGCAAACATGCTCTCCAGATAACCCGCGTAGAATTGCTGGTCCATCGTATTGGAATACTCTTGGAACCAAGTCAATTGTAAGTTTGACATGGTTACAGCATGTTCATTTTGGTAAGCTCGGAACATGGTGCGAACACGAGGAACTGTAGTGCCATCAGGTGGAGTTACATAGATAAACTTATCGTAGTTGTTATACCAATCCCAGTACAGTGAGCCACCGATCTCTAGGTTGTCAGCTAACCAATAAGAAGCACTGCCACTCAAGCCAATACTAAACAAATAAAAGTCTTCTGCGCTTCCCAGTGTTTGAACTAACTTTGGTGCAAAGCCCCAATCAAAGCGCTCAAATCCATCATAGACAGACTCTCCTGTTGGCTTAGTAGTAGCTATGGAGGTGGTATCTTCTATTTTCGGGTTGATATAATTGACTTGAGCAAAGTCGCGATATTTCTCTTTAGAAATAATAGTTTGCTCACTGATTAAGCCTCGGTTACGTTCATTGATCGCATAGATATCAATACCGTCAGGCATTTCATTATGGAGTACAGCTGCGGCTTTTTCGTGTGCTTCGTTACGGTCACGATATTTCTTCTGCTCACCAACGACAGTTACTGTATTATCATCGACATAAATGCGCGTGTTTTGGTAACCAGCAATTTTATCTAAATCTTCTGTTACACGTTCCCAGTCAACATCAGATAGTTCTTCAGGCTGGTTATCTTTCACTTCAGGGGTTGGTGTGTCTCGCCAGAATGATGGCATATCATTGAAATTAGTGTTTAGCGTTAAGCCCGCGACCAACGTGTCTCCACGTTCATAGCTTAAACGAAAATCGGCCATTCCTAGGCGGTAGAGCACTCCAAAGTTCCACGGTGTGTGCGGGGACATGTCTACACCCGCCATTACAGCTGGAAAGTCTTCGCTATAGTCGTTGCTATCATATTCTAATTTCAAACGAAGAGGGGAATGTAGAGTTTGATATTCTATCCCACCGAACAAAGCTGCTGAGCCTTTAAAAGCACGATCTAGGTTCGTGGTGCCTCCACTGGCAAGTGTGTCTGAAGGGCGTTCGCAGAAACTCTCAGAAAGCTTACATGTTGGATTAGATATGTTATTTCTAGTTCCTAAATACCCCCAACCTATCCCCAGTGTAAAATCGAATGTTCCAATATTGCTATTGGACCAACGTTTTGTTGCTGCGATGAATTCACCATCAAATAGTCCTGTTCCAGCAAAGTCTCGGACACCGAGAGAGACCTCAGGAATATACTGAGACTCTTTTAGCAATCGAACTTTGAAGTCTATACCTTTATCGGTGTACTCATTATCAACATTAGGAAAAGTTGGATCGTAGGGTATTGATGCTACTCTCGTATAACGAATAGTCGTCTCCAACCAAGGCATAACTTGTAATGTTGCATTATAAAAAAGGTATTCATCACTTCCGGTGACAGAAAAGTTGAACTCACCTTCTGGTGCCATACGTCCTGTTGGCATCTGCATTAAACCAACACCACCAAAATCAGATTGGGAAGGTTGTAAAGAGGGAGCTTCAAACGGCATGTCTTGAGCCCAAACCAATGCTGGGCCCATTAAAGAAAGGGTTAAGCTTTTTCTAATTGGCATCATTGCGGTCTCTTTGTGGAGTTTGGTATCAGTTGAGTGAGTAGGCGGACAATATCTTGATCCATTTCGGAGTGTTCAAAATCACCAAACGGGACATATACCAATGTCAGAGGTGGTAAGTAATATTGTGTTGTCAACCAAGCTCCATGATGCGGCTTAACTACGTGTCCATCTGGGTAAATCAACACTGGCGCATTTGATAATGTATCAATGTTACTTTCCAAGTTCTCTATTTGTCTTTGTAAAGGGATGCCTGCCTGATCCTTAACGGAATACACATTATTTAGGTTTCCTACGTAATACACTTTCTCTTCGCGTAGAGGAGTCGCTAGAGCGTAGGTACCGTGCAAAAGAGGATTATCGAATTTATTTAGTCGAATTTTATCAACATCAATTGCAGATAGTGCTCGTGGCGCAAAGCTTTGCTTCTTAATGAATTTGTAGAATGGATGTGCAACCAAATTGTGCTGGATCATTTGATTGAGTACCGAGTTCTTTAAAGCGGTAGACGTTTTCTCAGCACGATCCGATTTATCAAACAAAGTCGTACCAAGAGGGTATTGTAGTGAGACGTTGTGTTCTGAAGCGAGTGCTAGCACACTTTCTAAACGAGCAGGTACTTGGAATTGTAGCTGTTTACCCACCTGAAGCAACTCAACATTTAATGACTGTGTTGTAGAGGTTTCTGTTTGAGCTAAACTATATGAGCTCAAAAGTGGCATGACCAAACATAATAATGTGATTAGTTGCTTGCTCATGATTTACTATACCCCTTTAAAATGGTCAACTCAACCGGGATCATATTAGGTCCTAAATATTGTAAGGTTTTAACAACCTGACCTAGTTCATCAACCCAATAAATATTTTCGATACCGTGGGAAAGACTACTAAACTCAACAGTTTCTTTATATACATTGGTCGTAGCGCTAGACATTGGTGTCGTCAACGTTTCTTGACCTGAGTAAGAACGAGTCACACTTGCTGGAAAGCCATAACGATATTGTGTTGCCCAGTCGTATGAGAGTGCGTAGTTAACAGAGGCTGAATCAGAGGAAAAATCTGGCACATCACCATAAACACCCGCTAAGTCCCCATTCTGTAGACCTATCGTTTTGACGATATGCCCATTCTCCGTAACGATCATAGCTTTGTCAGCACTTACCCATTTCAGTTGTATTTTTCCATTGAGAGGATTTTGCTCTGCAAAAGCTAAAACAACAAAGACCTGTTTTTGATTCCCCAGTCTCAAATAGGCACTGGCATAAGGAACTGCGTTTATTTCGTCTGAGGACATCTCTACATCGATGTAGTTACCGTATGCTTCTTGGACGGTTGCTGAAACATCATTGAACTTTTGTGTACAACCCTGAATTATGAAGAATAACGGAAGAGTGAGAAGTGGGCGTATCCATTTAGACGCTTTGAAGATATTCATTGTACCCTCTTGTAAATAAAATCGCCCTGATTATTTCAGGGCGATCAGCTGGACTATACTAGAGCTAAATTATTTAGCTACTGAGCCAGAGCCAGAATTAGAGTTTGTTGCTGTAGACGAGTCACTATCTGACGCTGCAACTGCCACTACAGTTACAGCTGCTGCTGCACCTACTGCTACGGCTGTTGTACCTGTTGCAGATGCAGAAGCTGCGCCTGCTGAACCTGCTTCTTCTGCTGCAAATGCAGTTGATGCGCTTAGAGCCATAAGAATAGCTAGAGCTGTATTCTTCATTATTAATCCTTGTATATCCGGTATAAAAACATCGATGTTTGGTAGCATAAAAAATGCTCCAAACTATATTCTAGATAAAAAAGCGTTAGCATGTAAATAGTTTCTTATTTTGCCAGGCTTCCGATCTCATTCCTAACACCAACGTGACATAGCGCGGTTATCTTATTCCCTTACTTGCTGATAAACCATCAAGCGTGCATAATTTGGCGGCCTGTTCCTTCAGTATGGCTTAAGTGTTTGGAGGGAGCTGGGCGCTTGAATATAAAGAAAGCGATACAGTGGCTAACGCTCAACGCCGCCGGGCGGTAGCGTGCCAAAAATCAATAATTAATGAGTCTTCGAGGCGTACGTTGAAGTCCGTAGCACTCATTATTACCAGTACTAGGAACTTTTACGTGATAAGAAAACAGCATTGTTTAGGAATACTTAGTGTACTGTGCTTAAGCCTGAGTTCTTTTTCAGCATCTGCCGATTTTTACGCTGGTGCACTAGTGAGTTACTCAAATGCCGAATTGAAAAGCTCGCCTTCTGAGTCCGTGAAAGAGGGAAGCCCCTTTCTTCTTAGTGCGCAAGCAGGGTACTTCTTTAACGATTATATTGGTTTAGAAGGACGCTATGGAACGTCAGTTCAGCGTGATAGTGGGCTTGCCGTTGATAGTGCAATGAGTGGCTTTTTTAAGCTAAATATGCCTGTTTCAGAGCGAGTTGCACTTTACGGTTTAGCAGGGTACTCGAGCGTTCAACTTGACTTACAAAATGTAGGCTCCGACAAAGAGCAAGGATTCAGTTTTGGGTTAGGTATGCATTACGCTTTGAACAAACAAAGCGCAGTTGTGTTTGAGTTCGTTGATAACGTTTCAGAAAACCAAGTTCGCCTTAACTCGATTACACTGGGTTTCCAGCACAGATTCTAATTTAAATACCTAGAACTCAAACTTGAGCGCTAGGGCCTTTTATCCAATTATTATAGTGGCATATCATGTTTAAAGGATATCTCTCCATTGCCGTTTGTGTCTTGGCAAGCATGTTTGCGTCTTACTCGACTGCGCAAACACCTACTTCAGAACAAATCAAAATGTTTCAGAACTTACCAGCAGATCAGCAGCAAGCACTGGCGAGTAAGTATGGCTTTAGTATCCCTTCAGGCTCTTCTTCCCAGTCTACGTCATACTCAAATCCGCAAGTTATTCAACCTAGAACTCAATTGAGTGGGGCGAGTTCTACTGAAGTAGAAAAAATATGGGATACTAAAAAAGAAGATGATGAGTTACAACGCTTTGGCCTTGAACTCTTTGCTGGCTCTCCAAGTACCTTTGCTCCGATAAGTGATGTTCCAGTTCCGGCTAATTACACTGTGGGTGCAGGCGATGAAATCATCGTGCAGTTATTTGGTAAGGAGAACGAAACACATCGCTTACGTGTAAATCGCGCAGGAACAATCAACTTTCCTTCTCTTGGGCCAGTAAATGTTGCAGGTATGCACTTTTCTGATGTTAGAGACTCTCTAACGCAACGTGTAAAAGAGCAAATGATAGGTGTTCGTAGCGATATTTCATTAGGTGAACTACGTACCATGCAAGTATTTGTTATGGGCGATGCATATAAGCCAGGAGCGTACACGGTTAGCGCATTAACGACAATATCACAGGCTATCTACTACAGCGGTGGTTTTGGTGAAAGTGGGGCACTAAGAGATATTCAGCTAAAGCGTGACGGAAAAATTATTCGTAAGTTGGACATGTATGATCTGTTACTAAAAGGTGATGCGAGTGATGATGTGCGCTTACTACCGGATGATGTTGTTTTAATCGGCTCTGTTAAAGATACAGTCTCTATAGAAGGCGAGATTAATCGTCCTGCAATTTATGAGGTTAAGCCGGGTGAAACCTACCAACAACTTATTCAAATAGCTGGTGGTTTTACTGCCAACGCGTATAAAGAACAGCTAGAAATCAAACGCTATGCAACGCATGGGACTCGTGAAGCGGTCACTCTCGATTTTAGTAAGAGTCAAGATAAGCAAAGCAAAGTAAAAAATGGCGATGTTATTAAAATCTTGAAAAAAAGCGAAGAGCTTACTCGATATGTTCAAATCGAAGGGGATGTCAGACACCCTGGGTATGTAGAGTGGCATCAAAGTTTGCGTATTGCTGATTTGTTTAAATCTGTCGACTCTGCATTTAATGCCACTGCTGATGTTAACTACGCCGTTGTTGTTCGAGAAGTTAATACTCAACGTGATATCGAAGTATTTCAGATAAACCTCGCGAACGCGATTTTATCTCCTAACAGCAAAGACAATATGTCTCTACGTTCTCGTGACCGAGTTCTAGTCTTCAACCGGTTCAATAACGAAGATTTAGATACACTCGCTAATGATGAAGAAATTACAAAAGCGAAAACACTCGAGCAAGCTCAAAAACAGGCGGAGATGGAGCAACAGAAAGAACAGCAACAGATGAGCTCGTCTGTTGCTATGGTTAATAACCCTGCAGGTTCGATAATCGCAGGTAACAATGCGATGACTAGCAATAATCCGCAACAAACTAATTTCAATAACCAACAGAATTATGTTGGCTGGAACCAGCAAGCAAAAGAAGAAAGAAAAATTATTTTCCGCGGTAAAGAGATTACAGAGGAAGACTTTGAAAAGCTGAAGCAAAATACTCGTCGCACTTTGCTTGCACCAGTATTGTTACAACTCCAACAACAGTCTCGTTTGGGGCTAGCCCCTCAAATTGCAGAAGTATTTGGTGAAGTGAAGCACCCTGGGCGCTACCCGATTACTCCAAGAATGACGGTATCAACGCTGATTGAAGCCGCTGGTGGTTTGACTTATAACGCATTCACAATTAGCGCAGAGTTAGCACGAACCGCGATTAATAGTGCAGATGAGCGTGCTTATATTGATGTTGAACGGATTGATTTACGTAAAGCAATACAAGGCGGTACCTCAGACGATGCAGTTATCGTGGGCCGAGATCGTTTGAACATCTTAGAAAAGCCAAATGTGAAGCTACAAAGCACAGTAACTTTACAGGGTGAAGTTCGCTTCCCTGGAACCTATACATTGCGCCAAGGTGAAACCTTAAGTGAGTTATTGGGTCGAGCTGGTGGTCTGACAGAATTTGCTCACCCTCAAGGAGCAATATTCACGCGTGAGGCATTGCGCTTACAAGAGCAGAAGCTCTTAAATCAATACGCCGCTGATATGCGCGCAGAAACTGCGAAGAAAACATTCAGGGCCGACAGCAATATTGGTTCCGTAATTACCGATCCACAGAAAACGCTAGCATTTGTTGAAGAAGCAAGTCGCAGTAAGGCGCTTGGGCGTATGGTAGTGCAGCTAAACCGTATCTTCAAAGGTGATCGCTCAGCAGACTTTATGTTAGAAGACGGCGACTTCCTCTTTGTACCTACCTTCCGCAACACAGTTTCAATTATGGGTGAAGTTCAGGTTCCAATTACTTACTTGTTGGATAACAGACTTGATGTTAATGATTACTTGAACAAAGCAGGCGGTGCGAAGAAACAAGCGGATGAAGATCGCATCTTCGTAGTTCGTGCTGACGGCTCTGTTTACAAACCATCCTCTGGTTACTGGTTCGGTAACAACCAGGAGGAGCTGGAGGCTGGTGACACAATTGTCGTACCAATTGATACCGATTACCGAGATGCGCTAAGCACTTGGACAGCTGCAACACAGATCCTGTATCAGACAGGGGTAGCAATAAATGCTCTGAAGTAAAGCAAGAAAGCTCTTAATCGATGATTAAGAGCCTTTACTTAATTTATGACGAATAAGCTGGAATAGTAAAAGTATTCTAAGATGCTAACTATCCACGAATGGAACAATCAATAATGTCAAATGAAGATCGTGACCAATACAATTTGCCTACCAATGAAGTATATCGTCCAGAAGACGAGATTGGTTTAACTGACTTATTTATGGCTCTATGGAAAGGCAAGTGGATTATTATAATTACCACAGTTATATTTGCTGTTGGCTCTGTAATCTATGCGTTAAATCAACCAAACATATATAAAGCTTATGCATTGCTCGCACCGACAGAGAGAAGTGATAGTGGAGGACTAGAGAAAATAGCCGGTCAGTTTGGCGGCATAGCAGCTCTAACAGGTGTTAGCCTTGGTAGTGGAGATACATCGAAAACTGATCTGGCAGTTCAGGTGATGTCTTCGAGAAAGTTTATAAGTTCATTTATTGGGAGTCATGATTTACTGGTACCTTTGATGGCTACTAAAGGCTGGGTGTTGGAAGATAATACATTGGTCATTGATGATGACATATATAGTGAAAGTAACAATAAGTGGTTACGAACTCCTGATGGTTTAAGAGGGGAGGCCCCCACAGAACAAGAAGCATATGAGCTTTTTATCAAAGATATATTTAGTATAAAGCAAGATAAGTCAAGTGGTTTATATACTGTCTCAATGACATATTACTCCCCATACATTGCGAAACAGTGGGTTGATTGGATAGTAAATGAGATCAATAGAGTTATGCGTGAGAGGACAATATCAGAAGTGTCCAACAACTTGGTTTATTTAAAGCAGCAGCTCAATAAGACATCTGTAGCTGAAATGCAAAGTACGTTTTACAAGTTAATAGAAGAACAAACAAAGAAACTAATGCTTGCAGAAGCGCAAGAGGAGTTCATTTTCAAAGTAGTTGACCCAGCGGTTGTTCCCGAAGTTAAAGTTAAACCATCAAGAGCACTCATCTGTATTGTTGGTACATTATTAGGTTTTATATTGGGTGCAATGGTTAGCATTGTTCTATCTATATATAGAAAACGATAAAAATAAAACAAATTGATATTATAAAGTTTTGGTGAATGATATGAAAATTGGCATTTTATGCTATCAGGGGCACGAGTTGGAAAAAATGAAAGACTCTGTAAGAAAGTCTGGTGCGGATTATAAAGTTATTGATTTAATGTCTAATGACTGGCTTGATAGCTGCGAAGAAAATATTGATGGATATATCGTTCGCCCTCCATGTAATTATCAAGAGCATAAGACAATATTTGATGAAAGAGTATATTTCATCAATGAGGTTTTGAAAAAGCCTATATACCCATCTTTGAATGAAATATATACATATGAAAACAAAAGAAATATGTGTCTGTTTCTAAAGCATTTTGACATACCTCATCCAAAAACCAGAATTTATTCTAGCAAGCATGAAGCTCTCTCAAATCTTGAGGATATTACATTCCCAGTAGTTTCAAAGAGTAATATTGGAGCTGGGGGAAGCGCTGTATCAATTATAAAAGATGCAAAGCAGTACAAAAAATATATCGATCGTGTTTTTGGTCGATTCAGCCCAGAGTTAGCTTTAGGTTTAGTTCCATGGATCTCAACTAAAGGGATTAAAGTTCCTCGATTTGGTCGAGCTCAAAAGCACTACGCTATCATTCAGGATTTCCTGAACATTAAGTGGGAATGGCGAATGATACGTATTGGAGATAGCTATTTTGGTCATCAAAAGTTGTTGGGAGAAAATGGCTATGCTAGCGGCTCTGAACTGGTTGGCTGGAACAGGCCTACGGACGAGCTACTGCATCTTCTTAAAGATGCAACAGACAAAATGCAAATGCGATGCATGGTTCTCGATGTCTTTGAGACCACAGAGGGTGAGTATTTTGTCAACGAAATGCAGTCGGTTATTGGTGCATACAGACCGTATCAAATGAAAGTAGATGGAAAACCTGGCAGGTTTAAGCTTGAAGATAATCAGTTTGTCTTTGAGGAAGGTATACATTGTGACAACTCTTGCTGGGATCCAAGAGTGAATGATTTTATAAAAATGCTGCATGAAGGAGTATAGAATGAAAAAGCTAGCTGTATTTGGTCGGTCAGCCAAAAAACATGAGAAACGAATTGCGATACATCCAGACTTTCTAGAACGGTTCCCAAGTGATGTAAGAGAACATATGTATTTTGAAAAAGGCTATGGAGAAGCCTTTGGTATCAGTGATGCTTTTTTTGAACAAGAGTTCGGAGGCGTTCTAGATCGCGAGAGTTTGTACACATACTGTGACGTATGGCTATTACCAAAACCTACAACGGAAGACTTCAAATATTTTGATGAAGGTAAAGTCCTTTGGGGATGGCCTCATTGTGTGCAAGGTAAGGAAATTACTCAAGCAGCAATCGATAAGAAAATGACAATAATTGCTTGGGAAGCCATGTACGGTGGGAATGACAATACCCATATTTTCTATCGTAACAATGAGCTGGCTGGTTATGCAGCAGTTCAGCACATGATGATGTTAAGTGGCAAGAATGGCTTTTTTGGTAAAAGAATTAAAGCTTGTGTGTTAGGTTTTGGGGCTACGGCTCGAGGTGCTATTAGCAGTTTAAAATCTCTCGGCATTAATGACATTTCTGTTTACAGCAAAAGACCTAGCTATTTAATTAATGCGCCAGTAGAAAGTGTCGACTACAAGCAAATGAAGCTGGATGGCAATAACGTTATTCTAGAAACTGATGATGCTCAATACATAGATAGTCACAAAGCACTTGAACAATATGATGTGATCATTAACTGTGTATTACAAAATCCTACAGATCCATTGATGTTTATCCGTGATGAAAGCTTTGTCGATTCTTTGGATAAGCAAATTGATATCATTGATATCAGTTGTGACGAAGGTATGGGTTTTTACTTTGCTAAACCTACAGACTTTGATGAGCCAGCATTTACCGTAAAAAACAAAGTTTATTACTATTGTGTAGATCATACTCCAACTATCTATTGGAAATCAGCCTCATATGAGATTACCAAGTCAATATTTGACTATATACCTATGCTGGTATCGGATAGCTGGAAAGAAAATAAAACACTGCTCAAGGCATTAGAGATAGAAAATGGCAGAGTGGTCAATAGAAAAATTTTAGATTTTCAGCAGCGTGGTGAAGAGTATCCTCACGATAGACTTGCTTAATTTGTAGCTCAAAGCACTGGTATTTATATAATGCCAGTGCTGTTTTTATATAAAATATGTCAAAGTTAAAAGAAATTGCTAAAAATTTCATTGGTTTTGGAGTGATAGACCTAATTGGTTTAGTAATTCCAATTGTGACCATGCCCCTACTAACAAGGGCACTTGGAGCCACATCATATGGAATTTACCTCCTTATTCTGACGGTTCTCTATTTTGGACATACTATTATTGATTACGGTACTCACTATACGTCTGTACGAGAACTGTCAAAAAATAGAAATAACTTCTCAGTAAAAAATAGTCTATTTGTTCAAACGCAAAGTCTAAGGTTATTTCTAGCTACAGTCTATATCCTATGTTGTTTAGGTTATGCTGTGTTTTATGGTAGTGAAGAATTTTTGACCTACATGTCAGTCGCTGCCATACCTTACTTAATTGGCTACGCTCTTACGCCTGTTTGGTATTATCAGGGTATGAGTGAGATGATGCTAGTTACAAAGGTTATGCTAGCCAATAAATTTGCGAATTTATTGGTAATATTGTTTTTTATAAACAATGAAAGTGATATAAGTAACGCTTTGCTGGCTACAAGTCTACCCTCGCTATTGAGTGGACTATATTTGACTTACAGCTGCAAGAAAAATGAAAAGCTAAGTATAAAATTTTCATTTGGATTTTTGAGTACATTAAAAAGTAGTTTTCATGTTTTTATCGGGCTTTTAGCACCTAACTTGTATAACTCAATTCCAACTATTATTCTAGGTACATCATATCCTCCAGAGCAGTTTGCAAAGTTTGCAATAGCATCCAGATTGTGTTCAGTGGTTGTTACATTACAAAACGTACTGGCTAAAGCTGTCTATCCTGTTGTTTCGAGAATAAACGAAAGTCAGGTATCAAAATTAATTATAGCCAATGTTTTTGTTAGCGTTCCGCCGATGATATTTATATTCCTATTTGGTGAGTATGTTTTAGGTGTCTTCTTAGGTAAAGAGTTTTCATCTGCAAACGAATATCTCATAATCCTTATTGTTGGAGTGTTATTTGTTGGTGTCGCAAATTCATACAGTCAAGGGTATTTTCTGCCCAAAGGTATGGATAAACTCTACAGAAATATTTCTCTCCGAGTCTCATTGATTTCAGGCGGGCTAGCCTTAGTATTAATAACTCACTATGGCCTGATTGGAGGAGCGTTGTCCATTACAACGGCTCGCTTCCTATTCTTCATGGATTATTACGTTAGCTATAAACTACAGTCTCGAAAAGTCCAACAAAGCTAGAATGAAAGCGAAGTCAAATAATATGAGTAAAAATAAAGTATGCCTATTAATCAGCTCTTTGGCTGGCGGGGGGGCTGAAGGGGTCTGCGTAAATATCGCAAATGGTTTGGCCGAGCGTGGAGCTGACGTAACACTCGTTGTTCTTAATCTAGATAATGCAGACTATCTAAGCATTGTTAGTGATAAAGTAAAACTGGTATCTTTGGATGTGCGCCAAGCTCGTCATGCGTTGGCTCCTTTAAGAAATTTTATTAAAAATAGTGATATAGACAAATGGTTGGCGTTTAATTACGAGTTAACAATGGTATTGGTAATCATTCGATGGACGCTTATTAAAAACTACACCATCATATCAAGAAATATTAATACAATTTCACGTAACACTAAGGATATTAAGGGCTTTTTGGGGAAGTTTGTCGTTGTGCCTTTAATCAAACTTCTTTACGGTAAGGCTGATCACATCGTTAACCAGTGCGTTGGCATGAGAGATGATCTTGTTAAGACCATTCCATCGACTGAGAGTAAAACTTCCGTGATTTATAATCCTGTGTCGAGCAAGGTTGAAAGCTTTAGTCAGAGTTTTCCTGGAGAGTCGGCAAAGGAAAACTATATATTGTGCGTGGGTCGCTTGGAGAAGCAGAAGGCGTTTCACTATGCAATTGACGCATTCTCTATAGTCGCTAAAAGCATTCCTGAGGTATCTCTTGTGTTTATTGGTCAAGGTAGTCTGCTAGGTGCTCTAGAGCAACAAGTTGAAGAGCTAGGGCTCTCCGATAGAGTTAAGTTTGAAGGATTTCAATCAGACACAATAGGATATTATAACAAGGCTCGCCTAACCTTAATGACGAGCTTATACGAAGGGTTTCCCAATGTGTTGGTCGAATCTATAACGTTGGGAACGCCTATTGTTTCCTTTGATTGCCCAAGCGGCCCAAGTGAAATAATCGTAAATAATAGTAATGGTACATTAGTAGAACAAGGGAATGTTCAAGCTCTCGCTACAGCCATAATTGAAGCTTATGAACACCCACCAGCCAATGAGTCAGTTAAAGAAACGGCACTTCGTTATCAAAGGGATTACATATTAAAATCTTGGGAGAGATTATTGTTTAATGCATAGAGTTAGAAATACACCAAAGTTGGCAATATTTTCGTTATCGATGATTTATGCCTTGAGCTTGGTGTTAATTTTTCCTATAGATGGTTCTATCATAGATAGAGCAAATTACTTAGACTATGCTAGTAATGCATGGCTAATTATGTTGCGTTATTTATCTAAGGGAGATGTGAGAGTCTTATTTAATGAACCTATTTGGTTATTAATGAATATGTCTCTCAGAGTGTTCTTTTCACCTGAAAACATCATAAGAGTTTTAGTCTTCTTTTCGTCTTTTTTGAGTTGCTATGTTTGCTTGAAGAATAACAGAAAGGAAGTTTTTCTCGTTTTAATTATACTTCTCTTTCCACAGGTTGTTAAAAATTACATTATTCACTTAAGACAAGGTGTGGCAATATCAGTATTTTTATTGGCTTACTACTATAAAGACTGCTTTTTTAGGAAAGTCCTTTTTTTAATTACACCTCTTATACATGTATCATTCTTTTTTGTTCTTCTTGTATATGGTGTCGTAATTTTATCAAAAAAGATAAAGCTTACACGTAATTTCAGAGGCGTTACCATATCCGCTATTGGTATTGGGATTGCACTATCTTTGGCCATCATTAGTGCATTTTTAGGCGCAAGGCAAGCTAACGAATACGCGTTCGTAAATGCAAATGTTAGTGGCGGAGCATTTTTGTTCTGGTCGTCGATTCTCGTACTCTATTGGATGCAAGGTAGACGTTATTGTCATAAGTATGCTTTTGAAATATCAGGTGCTCTCTTCTACCTGTCGACATATTTTTTAACCGAAGTGACTGGACGTGTGTTTGAAAGCTTTGTTGTATTGGTTTTGATTGCTGGTTGTTATTTAACATCGTCAAGAAAAGTACTCTTTAGATGTGCTTTCATATTGTTTTTTATTTTTAGTTATATGGGCCGAATTAGTATGCCTTACTTTGGTTGGGGAGTATCATCTTGAAAATAACGTTAATCTCAACTGGACTTGAAGTCGGGGGAGGAGAAAAGCAAGTGTGTGACTTAGCTGACCAGTTTTCCTCTAAAGGGCATTTGGTTCAGCTTATCTCGTTGACAGGAAAGACTATTTTAACTCCCAAAAGTAGCACTGTAGAGCTCATTGAACTTAAGGCAACTAAGGCACCATTGAGTCTTCTGCAAGCCTTGTTAAAAGCCAAAAAGCACATAGACCGTTTTCAGCCAGACGTTGTCCACAGCCACATGATCCATGCAAATATCTTTTCGCGATTTCTAAAGCTGATTGGTTCATCTGCACCCTTAGTGTGCACCGCTCATAGTACAAATGAAGGTGGAACTCTGCGTACATTAGCTTACAGGTATACGGATTGGTTATGTAACCTGAACACCAATGTAAGTGAAGAAGCGGTAAAGGTATATTTAGACAAGAAAACTTGTAAGCCAGGGAAAATTGCTGCGGTAGTCAACGGGATAGATGTAGACAAATTTCACTTTGATGTCAGCGTCCGTGAAGAGAAAAGAAAGCTTCTCAAACTTGGTTCTGATGAGATGCTGCTTTTAGCCGTCGGCCGTTTATCAGAGCCCAAAGACTATCCAAACTTACTTGATGCGTTTTCTGAGTTGATAGCAAGCAACAACGTAAAGGCCAAGCTTGCGATTGTTGGTGTTGGTGAGCTAGAAGAAGAAATAAAGGCAAAGGTTCATGATATGAATCTCAGTAATAGCGTTCAGTTTCTTGGGCTTCAGTCTGATGTCGAAAACTGGATGTGCGCTGCAGACATTTTTGTTATGTCGTCTGCTTGGGAAGGATTGCCACTTGTTCTTCTGGAAGCCATGGCGTGTGAGCGAGTAGTCGTTGCTACCGATTGCGGTGGGATCCGAGGAGCAGTTCAGGAAAATGGTAAGGTTGTGCCTACTCGAAACAGCAACGCTTTAGCGGAAGCGCTGGCCACATATATCGAATTACCAGCATCTAAAAGAGAAAAAATAGGAAAACTAGCTCGAGAATATATTGTAGCGAACTACTCATTAAGCGCAGTTGCCGACAAGTGGGTTTCAATTTACCGTTCATTGTAGTCATATGATCTTACCTTTATGTTAAAAGTTGCACATATAATCACTAAGTCTGAGATTGGCGGAGCTCAGACTTGGGTGAAGGACCAAATATCTCTGTTAGACAAAGATTTCGAACATTTTTTGGTGACCAACAAGCCTGGTTGGCTTTCTGAGCGTGTGAGTGTTCAACAAACTCTATTCGTTCCGGGAATAGAAAAAAAGTTTTGTTTAAAGACATTATTTAAATTAGTTCACTTTGTTCGAAGCAATAGAATAGATATTCTTATCGCAAGTTCAGCCAATGCAGGCGTATACGCCCGTTTGCTAAAGTTATTCACCGGATGTAGGGTGATATACGTCTCTCATGGCTGGTCGTGTATTTATAATGGCGGCAGCCTGAAGAAATTGTTTATAACAGTCGAAAAGTTACTTTCTTATTTGTCTGATTCAATTCTTTGTGTTTCAGAAAAGGATCGCCAAGATGCCATTGACATAATAGGCATTCGAGATAATAAGCTGGCGTATATAAGAAATAGTGTATTTCCTCGTAATATAGTGAGAAAAGAAGAATCTGAGATATTTCGTATTCTCTTTTTAGGCCGTTTGGCTAAACCCAAAAGACCCGATATTTTGATCGAAGCTATTGAAAACCTAGCCGATGTTCAATTGGACATCGTTGGAGATGGACCATTAAAGCGAGATTGCAAACAAACTCAAAACGTCAACTTCGTTGGTGCTGTAAGTGATTTCGATGATTTTGGTCGTTACGACCTTTTCGCTTTAGTTTCTGATAGTGAAGGTCTACCGATGTCAGCGTTAGAGGCTGCATCTGCAGGGGTGCCCTTGTTATTGAGTAATGTTGGTGGGTGCTCTGAGTTAATAAATGGAAATGGGGTTTTAGTCGACAATTACCCTGATGATATTGCCACTAAACTACAGTTGCTTAAATCCAACTATAAAACAGTAAAAGGTCAGGCTTTACATTGTTCAACTGAGTTTGATATCCGTAACTATCGAGATTCATATATAAGAATCTACACTGGCCGTCACTAAGGGGCTAATTGTGTTGCTTGTTGCATTACTTGAATATTTTAAGTTGATATGCGCTTGGTTTAGTTAGGTGTATGGATTAAGCATTTAGTAGTGCTTGAGTTTATAGTGCAAAGGACAAAATAAAAAGAGCAGCTACCGAAAAGGTAACCGTTCACCAACGGGTTATTGACTAAGCGTTTGCGTAAAAGCTAGCTTCGTTAAGGTCGAAGACATTAGGGTATGGCTGCTGTAAGATCACAGCAGTTACAATGTGAGTTAAAGTCTCGATTGAAGATATCTGCCTCTTCTTGCAGGTTTCTATCAGCGAGTGCAGCCTGTCTCGGAACTTATCCCCTGCATCTGAGGTTGTGCCGTAGCTGATTTTTCGTTGAATAACGAAGCCACGCAACCGTCGCTCTGCCTCATTATTGGTGAGAGGGATTTTGGGATTAGTTAGGAACAGCCATAGACTTTGGCTATGCTCTTTAAGTTTTCGACACCGCTCTTGATAACGCTGAATCGGGATTTGTATTGCTCCCAGGGAAAATTCATGACGGCCATTGATTTTTAAGAGTTTTTATTTTTACGATTCTACCTAAGAGAAAAAATAGTCTG
>NZ_JAWPOJ010000070.1:0-3001 GCF_033344235.1 Vibrio sp. Vb1554
CCCAAACCAAAACCGCAGTGTCCACTAGAAATTACCGCCGCGTCGTAGTTGCAGCCCATGACGCGGAATGTCACGTAGTAAGCGAACACCGCGAGAATTGCCGACTGCACGGCAAGGATGATCAAGAACGGAATGGCTAGATCAAAAATGTTCCACAGTTTTAAGCTCATGAGCGCCATTGCTAGGAACAGCGACAATGAAACCGTACCGAGAATATCCACGGTTTCTAAGTCGACTTTGCGAACTTTCGTCACTTCCATGATGTTGGTGATCACCACACCAATAAACAACGCGTAGACAAAGTCTGGAATCATCAACCATTTGATGCCAAAGCTGCTCACCCAGTTTTCTAGATAACCCGCCCCTGTCACACACAACAAAATAATCGACAAGCTTTCGACCACTTTCTTTGCAGTAACTCGGTCTTCTTCGTGCTCGTTATAAGTCACGAGTTCAGGAAAACGTTGGTGACTTTGATTTGTACGGCCGTATTCCGATTCTAGGTTGTTTTTGTCTATCAAACGCTGTGCCACTGGGCTGCCGATGATGCCGCCAATCACCAAGCCAAACGTCGCAGATGCCATCGCAACCTCAAGTACGTTATGTAGCCCGTACATATCTTGGAAAGTCTGCGACCAAGCTGCGCCTGTTCCGTGACCACCAGAAAGCGTAATGGAACCCGCAATTAACCCCATTAGCGGATCTAAGCCCAATGCGGTCGCCAAAGACACACCAACGGCGTTTTGAATAAGAATGTACGCTGATGCCACCGCGAGAAAGATAAACACCTTCGCACCACCTTTGATCAGCTGGGTGTAGTTTGCCGCTAATCCAACGGTGGCAAAAAACATCAACATAAAGGTGTTTTGCAGTGGTAAATCGAAGGATAAATCAACGCCATTAAAGTGCATTGCGGTAATCACACAGGCGATGACTAACCCACCAACAATCGGTTCTGGGATATTAAATTTTTTTAAAATTGGAAGTTTGGTGTTGATAAATTGCCCTAGGAACAACACACAAATAGCGACGAGAAACGACTCCTGTGGGCCGATTGAAATAACATGATTCATAAAACCTCTTTTTTCCTTTTTCTCATCCGCTGAGTAATGCTTCAACGAGAGATAGGTAACGAATCCAATCAGGTTGCCTATTGAGTCCTTATTTTTCTAGGGTGAATTCCACTTTAATTCTCACTAGATAAGAATGTTTTAATTTTAATATTCAATAATTTCTCACTCAGTGATAAACACAAGTTTTGTCGTAAGTTTCTCACGCTCTGAAGTACCTCTAATTGCGGATTCTCAACTTATGAGAAGTGGTTGTTTTTATATCAATTTGAAATAGAAAAAACGCATCCGATTGCGTGCAAATATTCGGTGCAACGTGTCGAAAACGGACGCCATAAACACGCTGTTGTGTGATGGCAAAAAGATTAATTCTTTCTATTTCTCAAACCTAGTGTTATACATATATATAACACCAATTCAGCCATAGGATGTTTATCATGACGCATTGGCATGATCGCCAACCGATTTTTCGCCAGTTGGCTGATCAGATCACCCAACAAATATTGCAGGGCGTCTGGAAAGAAGGCGAGGCTTTACCCTCCGTCCGCAGCATCTCTGCCGATATGAAAATTAACCACCTTACCGTCATGAAAGGCTATCAGTTACTTGTTGATGAAGGACTGGTGGAGAAAAAACGTGGCCAAGGCATGTTTGTCGCACAAGGGGCAATTCAACAATTGCGCTCTGCGGAAAAGGCTCGCTTTCTTGAACAGCAAATTCCTCAAATAGCCGATACATTACAACGTCTGGACATGTCAGTTGATGAACTTGTCCAGCAACTCAACCCCCATATGAAAGGTGACCAATGAGCGCATTAGTCAGTGTAAAAAACGTCTCCAAGCAGTACCGTCAACAAGGAGAGGCGCTTCATGATGTGAGTTTTGACTTACATGCTGGTCAAGTGCTTGGTTTACTCGGCCACAATGGCGCGGGTAAGTCGACGCTTATTAACGCCCTACTCGGCGCCCACGACTACGACGGGACAATTCGCATCAATGGCTTCGAGCCCATGATGCAGCGCGACAAGATCATGCAGAATTTGTCGTACATCTCGGATGTAAATGTTTTGCCAGATTGGATGACGGTCTCTCAGCTTCTGAGTTATACCGAAGGGGTTCACCCGGGTTTCAATCGCAGCAAAGCAGATGCGCTGCTTCGTCAAACCGACATCAAACCTCGTGCGAAAATCAGAGCCCTTTCGAAAGGGATGAAAGTGCAATTGCACCTTGCCATTGTTATCGCAACCAATACACAAATCCTGATTTTGGATGAACCAACTCTTGGTTTGGATTTGGTTTACCGCGACACCTTCTACCGTCATTTACTGGAATGGTTTCACGATGGTGAACGCGTTCTTATCATCACCAGCCATGAAGTTTCCGAGATCGAACATCTGTTAACCGATGTGTTGATTCTTAAACACGGTCGCCCGGTGCTGCAAACCTCAATGGACAGCATCAGTGAAGACTACTTTATTCTCGATGCCAATGACGAACACCGTGCGCAAATTGAAGCGATGCACCCACTCTCTTCTCAAAAAGGATTAGGCACAACGAAATGGCTATTGTCTTCACAATACGCTGATCAAGCGGCAGGGCTTGGCGATGTGCATGGTGTAAAACTGGCGGATCTGTTTTTAGCGTTACAAAAGGAGGCAGCATGATGCGCTCTGTCGTCGCAATGTTGCGTAAAGAGTGGTTAGAAAACCCACTAGTATTGCGCTTACCTTTGTTTATGTTGGCGTGTGGAGCGTTGCTTTTTATTAGTTTGATGAGTAACACCACGTTGCAACACAATATGTTTTTCGAAATGAGCCTCGGTGGCGATGTGAGTGATATTCACAAAGAACTTGGGGATGACGTCAACATGCTGATCACTGGTGGCGCTGGTTTGCTGTCTATGTTACTTGCCATCCAGTACTTCCCTAGAAC
>NZ_JAWPOJ010000071.1:0-2988 GCF_033344235.1 Vibrio sp. Vb1554
ACGAAATTGAATTCTAGTGTCCATGATGTATTCCTTTGTTGGTGTGTGTACAAATGTTAGCACTAGGCTTTGAGATGGGCAACTAACAAACAATTTAAGAGTGATTCGGCACGCGTGGCATTTTTACTATGCATTGGTTTTAGTGATTAAGGTGGTATGCGGGAGCATCGTATTGTGTGCCTCACACCTTAATTGGGCGTTAGTACGGGTTTGACGTCAAAGGTCATAAGTTTTGGTGTTTATCTGTTTTCGCGCTCGTCTTTACACCTTTCAGTTTTTACCTGTCACGTTCTTTCCGGTGGCACTATATGCGGAGTGTTTGCTTTGATTTCACCGTTTACGGTCTCTAACTCTTAGCCTATTTCTTTGGCGCTTCTTCGTTTTCGTTGTACTTCCTGAGTTAATCTTGTCGTTCGTTGGGTGTTGCCATCAAAGTGCGAGGATCGAATCCTTTTCTAATTTGAAGCAAGTGGAAGTAGAGCAGTTCAGTGCGTTTTTCTTCTAGCCAACTTTCGTCTTTCAATTGGAATTAAGTTTTGTAGCTGCCCGTCTCACTTCAGTGTTCAAAACCTTTCATATCATGCTAGTTTTCAATATCTTGGAGCGCATAAATAGAAGTAGCGCATGTACTAACAAATTGCTTAAGAGTGATTCGTAACGCGTGGCATTTTTACTTTGCGGTGGCTTATAGTGATTAAGGCGCTGTGCGGTAGCTTTTGTATTGCGTTACTCACACCTTAGCAAGGCGTTAACTGGCGCAGAAAATATGAAAGCACATTGATACCGTTACTAGGTTCAGAGGTTTAGCGTGTTTGGTCGGTTCCCTTAATTAAGCTAATGCGACTAATTCAATTTGGTACTTAAGTTTTCTCATGAGAAAGGCGGCACAAAGCCTTCTAATAATATAAGGCATTCGCGATTAGTTCGGCGCACTTACATCGCCGAAGTATGGTGTTGTGAGACGCATTTCAAACTAAAGGTAAACGGTAATCTTTTAGTTAAATACATATTTGAGTTAGCTTTACTAATCATTAATTAGGAAAACCAGCTTTGGCTAAAGTGGCTGTAAGATCGGCGAAAACTGAAAGGCGCTCAGTTAACAAACTGTTTAAGAGGGATTCGCAACGCGTGGCATTTTCACTATGCGTTGGTTTAAGTGATTAAGGTGGTATGCGGCGGCTTCGGTATTGCGTTGCTCACCCCTTAACAGGGCGTTATGTAACATGGAGGCTCGATGAAAATCGGAGTCATATTAGGTACTTCAAAATCTGATGGTAATACGCGAAAACTAGTCGAATCATTCGTAGAGCAGTCAGATGCAAAACTGTTTGATCTATCTGATTTCGATATCAGTTTTTACGACTATGAGCATGAAAATAGCAAAGATGATTTTCTTCTAATTATTCATCAGCTACTCCGTTTTGATCATATGGTGTTTGCTTCGCCAGTTTATTGGTACTCAATGTCAGCACAGCTAAAAGTTTTCTTTGACCGATTATCCGACCTTCTAACAATCGAAAAAGAGCTGGGACGCAAGCTGAAAGATAAATCTATTTCAGTGTTATCTACTGGCTACAACTTAGACTTGCCTGCATGTTTTGTACAACCATTTGAACTGACAGCGAGTTATATGCAGTTAGAGTTTAAAGGATGTGAATACCTTGCTGTACAATCAGAATCGGATTTGGGTAAAGTTACCAGTAGTGCAGCGCAAGCTATTGAAAATGTTACATAACAAACAGTTCAAGAGGGATTCAGCACGCGTGGCATTTTTGGTATGCGGTGGTTTTGGTGTTGAAGTGCCATGCGGCAACTTGGTCATTGCGTGCTTCACCCCTTAACTGGGCGTTAACTAACTCCTTCGATCTAGTTTATAAATTAAAGAGAAATGTTTCTATGACATCAAAAGAACACTTTAAACCAATAGCTTGCCATGCAGATTACTTAAAAAAGCTCTCTAATCCATGTAGAATGAAATGCAAGCGGCTGCTAGATGATTTTAATTTTTCTTATAAAAGTGGGAAAATAAATCTACAGAGCATCAGCCTTACTGGCCTTTACCTTAGCGGGAGTTTATACCATAGTGTTGAGGACATAGAATCCAGCCTTAGAGCAATGGATATGCATCAGTACTTTGATATTAAATTAGTACAGTCACAGCTATTGAGTGATGGCGCGGCGATTTCGGTAGTGCTCCCTAAAGCGGAGGTGACTCTAGTAGCAAAGAAAGAGGAATACAATGGTCTTGAAGGTGCGCTATATCTAACCTATTTGAGTTGGCTATCTTTATTCTGTGAGCAGGTGAGTGACATCGAGTACCTTGCCAACTTAGCCGACCACCCAAACACTGAGTGGTATAATGTTCGGTCTCGTACCTTCTTTGAGCTCCAAATGGTCATGCTCGGAATAAAATCTGGTGACGTTAAGTCGTTAATTCAGAAGTTTATTGATGTAAGTACTCCTGAGTATCTTGAGGGTTTA
The DNA here is from genome assembly GCF_033344235.1 of Vibrio sp. Vb1554. Lineage (NCBI taxonomy): Bacteria > Pseudomonadati > Pseudomonadota > Gammaproteobacteria > Vibrionales > Vibrionaceae > Vibrio > Vibrio sp. Vb1554. Next base: position 2,482 of record NZ_JAWPOJ010000071.1, read on the forward strand.
GCCTTTGAACACGCTAACCTTGTCGATTTGCCAACGATTAATGTGATGACAAAAGTTCTAAATAAATCAGGTTGTGGTGAAGCGGAATATCAACAAGCGATGTATGAAGCGGTCAAAGGGCACCACAAGTATTGGAGTCAAAAAAAGTTAAAGGAAGAGCGTGTAGGCTATTTTGCTATGCCGTTACTGGCACTGGCAAAGCTTACTTACCAGAAATACGGTTTTCGCTTAGGGTTTGAAACGGATTATGTTCCAGAAGCGTTCTACACCCGTAATATGCCTGAGCCGAGCTATAGCTTTTTAGATATTTACAAATCGTAGTTAGTTAACAAACTGTTTAAGAGTGATTCGCAACGCGTGGCATTTTTACTATGCGTTGAATTTAGTGATTAAGGTGGTTTGCGGCGGCTTAGGTATTGCGTTGCTCACCTGTAGTGGTCAACTAAAATTGGCCACGGTTTTAGAGTTTTCCCAATATAATCGTTCTGATTCATTGGGAGTTAGACC
>NZ_JAWPOJ010000072.1:0-2938 GCF_033344235.1 Vibrio sp. Vb1554
TTTATAAGTCGCTATTTTTAAAGCGTTTATTTAAAAAAAGCCGTTATATTTAAGATGAGAGAGAAACCATTCGTGAATAATTTACACAGAAGAAATGTAATTTTTAATCATTGAAGAAGAAAAGATAAATAGAGAAGAAATAACATCTCATCCTTTCGTTTATTTTTTACGCAAAAACCATCAAGTGAGATTAATTTCTAAGGATTACAATTCCACACAACAAATAAGGAAAGAAAAACGATGTAGATATATAGTTTGCTGTTGATCTCACTATATTAATAACCAACCAGATTCTAAACAGACTTTGACAATATTTTGTCTTGTACAGCTTAAATAATACACGTACATTGTTTCTGTTATAGTGAAGAGGACATTTCTATGTCGATGCCAAGCCTGTTTCTAAGAATACAAGACCCCGCCCTCAAAGAGGCTATCGCTTCTTGTCAGGAATTACATAAGTTCCGTTTGTATGACACAGAAACGGACGATGATTGGATTGATCACTTCGTCGACGTTCAACCGGATGTCGCGATTGTCGAAGTGGCACATTTCACTCACGCTGATTACCAGCGACTTTCCGATATCGAAGCCATTTACGACATGGACTTAATCATCATCAGTTCAGGCGCGCCTAACGAGAACCTCGATAAACTGATGAACCTAGGTGCCATTTTTCACTACAGAAAACCCGTCGACCTCACCATCCTGTCTGATACGCTGACCGAAGTGAGCCAGTATTATCAACACAAGCAGGAGCAAGGACGTAAAGTCGCCACCAGCGATTTGGATCAATTTGGTTTGCTAGTTGGCTCATCTTCTCCGATGCACCAGCTGTACCGCATGATCCGCCGTGTCGCAAAAACCGAAGCCAACGTATTGATTGTCGGTGAAAGTGGCTCAGGTAAAGAGCTTGTGGCACAAACCATCCATCTCGCCAGCGAGCGTAAGCAGCAACCTTTTATTGCCATCAACTGTGGTGCCATTAGCCCAGAACTGGTCGATAGCGAACTGTTTGGCCACGAAAAAGGCGCATTTACTGGCGCGAACAAAACTCACCAAGGGGTATTTAAGCAAGCGGAAGGCGGCACGCTGTTTTTGGATGAAATTACGGAGATGCCGATCGAGCATCAAGTGAAACTGCTGCGTGTGCTAGAAACTGGCGAATACCGCCCAGTGGGCAGTAATACCGTCCACATCGCCAATACCCGCATCGTCGCGGCGACCAACCGCGATCCTAAAGTCGCGATCGAAGAACAATTTCTACGTGAAGACCTATTTTTCAGGCTATCGCACTTCCCGCTAACCGTTCCACCATTACGCGAACGCGGCGGAGACATCGTCGGATTAGCCAAACACTTTATTGCGCACCGCAACGCTAACGAATCCAAAACGAAGACGATTCTCGACTCGGCAATCCAAAAAATCGCCATGCACGATTGGCCTGGCAACGTTCGAGAACTCAAACACACCATCGAGCGAGCGTTCATTCTCGCCGACGATACCATTAAAGATGAACATCTGATTTTCGATACGCCGCCACTAGAAACTGGCACCCGATTAGAAGATATGGTGCCTGCTGGCGTATCGTTAGAAGAGCTGGAAAAAGCCGCTATTCTCAATACGCTTGAAGAGAATCAAGGCAACAAAACGGAATCGGCTCAGGAGCTGGGTATCAGCGTTAAAACGCTGTACAACAAGCTCGAAAAGTATCAAGACGAGTAAACACACCGTAAATAGCAAAAGAGCACTGAATTGAATTCAGTGCTCTTTTTCATCGTCTCTTTCTATCTTGCATGCAGCGCTGGATTACACCCACTGACCTGCCACAAAGCCACTCGACCAGCACCATTGGAAGTTATAGCCACCTAACCAACCGGTAACGTCCATCACTTCTCCGATGAAGTACAAGCCTTTGATGTTTTTACATTCCATGGTTTTAGAAGACAGGTGATCGGTATCTACACCACCCAAAGTCACTTCCGCCGTGCGGTAGCCTTCGGTGCCATTAGGTGCGATTGACCAGTTTTCTAAACGCTCCACCACGCTAGCAAGCTCTTTCGGGTTGAACTGCTTGAGAGGTTTATCCATCAGCTCTTTACGTTCAATCAGCACTTCCACTAAACGCTTTGGCAGTACTTTTGCTAAGGTATTCTTTAGCGATTGATTTGGATGTTTCTCAAGGCTGCGCTCGAGCAGCAGAGCGATGTCTTCGTTAGGAACTAAGTTGATAGAAACTTTCTGACCCGCTTTCCAGAAAGAGGAAATTTGCAAAACCGAAGGGCCCGATAAGCCGCGGTGAGTAAACAACAGCGCTTCTTTGAACATGGTGCCGTCTTCGGCGGTAATTTCCGCAGGCACAGCAATGCCAGACAGTTCAGCAAAATCTTCTTTGTCTTCTTTGTGCAGCGTAAATGGCACAAGTCCCGCCGTGGTAGGGATTACTGGCAGACCAAACTGCTCAGCCACTTTGTAACCAAATGGCGTCGCGCCCAGTTTTGGCATGGAAAGGCCACCGGTCGCAATCACCAAAGATTCGCACTCAATGAGCTCAGTACCCGCGTGCAGACGAAAGCCTTCTTCGGTTTTCTCAATGGTGTGCACATCGCATTGGTAACGCTGTTGAATGTTTGGCATGTCACACTCGGCCAGCAGCATCTTCACAATGTCTTTGGCGGTAAAGGCATCGACACAAAACAATTGGCCGTGGTCGCGCTCTTCAAACTCGATGCCGTGTTTGCTGACCATGGAGATGAAGTCCCAGTTGGTGTATTGCGACAGCGCCGATTTCACGAAGTGTGGGTTTTGGCATAGGTAGTTGCTGGCTGATACGTCGTAGTTGGTGAAGTTGCAGCGGCCACCACCAGAGATAAGGATTTTACGTCCTGGCTTTTTGGCATGATCCAGCACAAGCACACTGCGTCCGCGCTTGCCTGCTTCT
>NZ_JAWPOJ010000073.1:0-2775 GCF_033344235.1 Vibrio sp. Vb1554
GTGCTGCTTAAGATTTTCAATTCTTAATACTTCTTTGGCCATAACATCCTCTTTTATGACTTGTTCACTTTGCACCAGTTAGCTAGCAAACATGCTGGCATCGATTGGTTTGATATCAATCATCTGCTTAGGTTCGTTGTCCAAGCTTGGCATTAAGCCCATCAAACGTTCCGTGTAAGGGTGCTGCGGATTGTCAAACAGCTCAAAAATCTCCGCTTTTTCGACAATACGACCACCATACATTACCGCAACGTCATCACACACTTCAGCGACTACGCCTAAATCATGGGTAATGAAGATCATTGCCATGCCCGTTTCTTCTTGAAGTTCATTCATTAGTTCAAGGATAGACGCCTGTACCGTTACATCCAGTGCCGTCGTTGGCTCATCACAAATCAAAATATCTGGTTTACATGCGAGTGCCATTGCGATCATCACGCGCTGGCGCATACCACCAGATAGGTTGTGCGGGTATTCGTTGAGGCGCTTTTCTGGCATTGGAATTTTCACTTTAGCCAGCATTTCTACCGCGTAGGATTCGCGCTCTTTTTTACCTAACTCAGGACGGTGTAATTCCAACACTTCGCACAGTTGGCGGCCAATGGTATGCACTGGATTCAACGCCGTCATTGGGTCTTGGAAAATGATCGAAATGCGGTCGCCGCGCATGGCGTACATTTCTTCCGCCGGTAGCGACACCAGATTAGTACCTCGGTAGTTAACTTCACCATTGACAATATTTCCGTAAGGCTTTGGCAACAGTCCCATGATGGACATAGAGGTCACGCTCTTACCACTGCCAGACTCACCAACGAGACCGAGCGTTCGTCCTGCGCGAACATCAAAGTTCACGCCATGGAGTACTTTTACCGGGCCATCATCCGTGATGAATTCCACTTCGAGATCTTTTACACTCAAAATTACATCGTTTTCCATAACACATCCTTACAGCTTATACGTGTCATCAACGACAACAACCGGTTCAAAGGTTTTACCCGACTTCATCGCTTTCTGGGTTTCTTTCTTCACGTCTTTGTCGATCCAATACGTGCCATCACCGATAATTCCGCCACTGAACAACGCTTCTGTCATTCGATTCATTGGTTTCTCTGGCAATTTCAACCAACGCCAGTGTCCATAACGAACGTAAGGTACCATGTAGCCAGTGACCATCACGTGCGCATCAATAATGTCTCGCTGAATCTCATGACCTAGTTGGATCTTCTTATACATGTCCATGTTAAAGCGATACGCAATGATCTTTTCATCTAGCTCTGGCGTGCTGTAGTTAGTGAATGAGTTCGTTTGTGGTTTGTTCGCGTTCACGGAATGGAAGTATTCCCAATAAGTTGGGATTTCCGAAGTCCCCATATCAAAGAAAGCAAGTTCGTGTTTTTTCTCACGCACATACTTAAACATCGATGAACCATCAATCAGCTTCAGCTCAATGTCCAACCCTGCCAATTTTGCCTGTTCACGCAAGAAAGCAATACGCGGTGTATGAACTGGAGATGAGTACGTCAATTCAAAGCTCAAACGCTGACCTTTATCATTCACGCGAATACCATCGGAACCAATCTTATCGAAGCCCGCAGCTTCAAACGCTGCCGCCGCTTTTTCTGGTTCAAACTTTGGCGCTTTCACATCTGGTAACGTGTACTTACCATGCCCAAAGCCCGTTGGGTTGGGTTTACGACTGTAGTCTCCACGCATAACATTCTCGATCATACCGTCGAAATCTGTCGCGTAAGTAATCCCTTTGCGAATGTTTAAGTCATCAAGTAGAGGCATGGCCGTGTTTATCCACACGCCACCAGCACCAACTGGATATTGGTTGTAACCCCAGAACTTCTCAATGTAACCCTTTTGATAAGGGGCAGTATTGGATTTGTCATGCCATAGACTTGGCAAAACCAATCCAAATGCGTCCAACTTACCTTTTTCGAAGTGCTTCATCGCAATATCACTATCGCGGATAACCGTGATACGAATTTTGTCGACGTTATAGCGATTCTCGTAGTACTTATTGGTATAACCCCACCAGTCCTCACCTACGTGCTTAAAGGTAACGCTTTTACCTTTTTTGACGTCGGCTAAGTAATAAGCGCTGGTGGTTGGTTCACTTTTAAAGTTGTAGTAGCGCACAAAATCATCATGAATGCCGTCACCGTTCTCGTCTTTCTTCGGATTCGCATAGAAATGAGCAGGACGAGGACGTAGCGCCCCCATTCTCAACAACAACTCTTCTGGATTGAGCTCTTTCGCGGCCTTCACGGCGAAGGTGTGATCGTCAAATTTGATAACATCAGCAACCGTTTTGTTGTAATAGTCGTTGTACCAAGGCTCTAGAATGTCTTTCGAGCGGTAAAACTTAAGCATAAAAACAAAATCGTCTGCCGTGACTGGCTTGCCATCCGACCATTTAGCTTGTGGGTTCAGTTTGAAATAAACCGTTTTATTGTCACCCGCTAATGCCCACTCATTGGCTAGCTCAGGGATGAATTCAAGCGTATCTGGGTGGCGAACCACCAACCCTGGCGTTTCATCCAAGATGAAAGAACGTAAACCAGAGTTTGCATCAGGACCAACACTGCGTAGAGTCTGAGGAAAGCTCGACATGAAAGTGCGGTAAGTCCCGCCACGCTTTGCTTCAGGAGAGCCATATTGAGGCTCATCCCAGTTTGTTTGCCAGTTTAAGTCAGTCGGAAGCGTCGCTGACATCGCACCAAAACTTAGGGCGCTTAGCGTGGACGCTAAAATTATTCTTTTCATAAA
>NZ_JAWPOJ010000074.1:0-2657 GCF_033344235.1 Vibrio sp. Vb1554
TAATAAATGGGAATGAAATAGCCGGAATTTATATGGATACGCTTACGCTGACCTTGGAGTGGTAAGTTATGTTTCGGAGGGATGAAATGGAATTCATACTCAAAAAATCATTATTAATAGCGACCTTCCTTTTTGTTTTTATCTCCAATGCTAACGCCAATTCATTATTAATTTGGCCGATCTACCCCAAAATAACAGCGGAGACGAATGCGACATACCTTTGGATGGTGAATAAAGGCAACGTTGATTCTTACTTACAAGTGAGGATTTTTAAATGGGGACAAAATGAAGGTGAAGATAACTATTCTAATCAAAATCAACTGATTGCCACGCCACCATTTGTCAAAATTGAACCTGGTGAAAAACAGCTGATTCGCATCCTCAATCAAGATGAAGCCACAGCAGGTAAAGAGTATGCTTACCGAGTGATCATCGATGAACTGCCTCCAACTCACGACCCTCTAACCGATTCGATGGAAAATGAACTCGCTGTTAAAGTTCGAATGCGCTACTCCATCCCCTTATTTATCTATGGAAAAGGACTTAGCAATACTCAACAGCAGAATAAGGACAGTGAGTTGTGGAATGGTTTGCAAGCTCAATTGATTAAGAAAAATGATCAACGCTTTATTCACATTAAAAACTCAGGAAATCATCATGTGCGTCTGGTGAATTTACAACTGGATTCTCCGAATAAAGAACCGTTAATGATTTCTCAAGGATTAGCCGGTTATATTCTTCCAGAGCAATATAAGGTTTGGCCTATTTCATATAAGAATATAAACAATATGAGTTTGAGTGCGAATATTGGAGGTAAACGCTACAAAATACCATTGACGCAATAATGATAATAATGAACAGACGCAATGAAATGTATGTCTTGCTTTGGCTTGGATTACTAAGTATGGCGTGGAGCAATATTGGCCTTTGTGCGAACTCACCCAACAGTTTTTCTGAGTTACCGAGTCCTGAAAACTTTTCTTTTGATAAGTTTAACAATATTAGCTTGAAACTAGAATTGGTGATCAATCAAAGAGCGACGGGGCATATTGCCGAAGTCGAGCGCATTGGCGAGCAGTACTTTCTCCAGCGGCAAGATCTAATAGCGGTTGGCGTTACGGCCAAATCGTTGCCAGGAACGGAAGACAGAATTGACGTTTCTTCCATTGCAGGGGTTAACGTGCGTTATTTGCAATCGTCACTGCAACTGGCGATCGACGTTCCGCCGAACTGGCTGCCGATGCAGAGTTTATCTGCACACGATATGGGGCGATTTTCTCCAGCTAAGTTTGGTCGTGGGGGACTGTTTAACTACAACGTTTTTGGGGTGTATGAAAACGAAAGCCAACAAAAGGAGGTTTCTATCGATCATGAAATCAGAGCCTTTTCTGAGTTTGGTGTTTTTTCTACAACGGGAATATTTAAATCCAATTTTCACCGCGATGTTCAGTCTCAGCAAAGCAGTCAATACACCCGTTTCGATACAGGGTATGAGTACGCCAATCAGGCGCGCCGACTTCGTTTGGAAGTCGGAGACTACATCGTCCGTCCTTTGTCTTGGAGTCAGCCGGTGAGAATGGCGGGCATTCAGTTGTCGCATGACTTTTCTATGCGCCCCGACGTAGTGACGACGCCATTGCCAGCGTTTTATGGTGAGGTCACTGCGCCCACGACCTTGGATTTATTCATCAATGGCTTTAAAACCGACTCAATGGCCGTCGGGCCAGGCCCTTTCGTTATTAACGACATTCCCATGATCTCTGGCGCGGGTGAAGCAACCGTCATTGCGACTGATGCTCAAGGCCGACAAACGGTCATGACCAGCCCGTTTTTCCTCTCTTCCGATTTGTTGAAAACAGGATTTACTTCCTACAGTGCCAGTATTGGTGCGCTCAGAGAAGATTTTGGAAACGCATCGAATGAATATGGTGCTGGTGGCGTTGTTGTAGCGATGCGTCATGGCATGACGGATTGGTTAACCTTGGAAACACAAGCTGAAGCAAAAGATGACCTAATTGTTGCAGGGCTGGGTTTTGTTAGTAATGCGTTCAACTTAGGTACGGTAGATGCCTCATTTCGAGTCAGTAATTTTAAAGATCAATCCAGCTCATACGCTCTTAGTTACAGTTACCAATCTAGGTTGTTTAGCTTCGCTGCTAGAACGCAAGTGGAGCAAGCTGATTTCTATACCCTGTCGCATTTGCCAAATTACGAGAAGCTTAATAAAGGGGAGGAGGCATCGCTGAAGTCTCGTCATGTATCGCAAGTCAACATGGGAGTACGGCTAGGGGATTGGGGCTCACTTTCCGGTGGCTATTTCGATATTCAGCAAACCGATTCTAGCTCGCGTACGCTCAATCTTACGTACAGTTATGCTCTGCCTTTTGACATCAATATGTCGCTCTCTTACAACCACAGTATTGGTGGTCAGGCAGTGACATTAGCGCAGTTCTCGTTGCCCTTTGGTTCGCTTGGCGGCAGTGCCGGCTTAACGCTGAAAAGGGAAGATGATGGCGATGTGCGAGGACGCGTTGGTTACAGTCGCCTCGCGCCTATAAAAGGCGGGTGGGGTATCAATTTAGCGCATGACCTCAATGAAGATCCTGAAAACCGTAAGCAAGCCGATTTGACCTATCGTGCTTCGTGGGCTCAGTTTC
>NZ_JAWPOJ010000075.1:0-2653 GCF_033344235.1 Vibrio sp. Vb1554
TTGGATTTAACTGATGGGAAGAACGAGCAGTCAGATCTATTTAACCCCATGCCCAACGACCCAAAACTCATGTCTGTGTATGATTCGTTGAACCAACGCTATGGCTCTGACACCTTGTTTCTGGGAGCACAGGGAATAGCCCAGAAATGGGGCATGCGGCGTGAGATGCTAACGCCTCACTACACAACGAAATGGCAAGACTTGCCAGTCATCAAGTGCGGGTAAAGTCGTTAATCCTCGTCCAATATGAGGACGCTGTCCAACAGTGAACTCGCTATCGTGCCTAGCTCAGTTATGCCCCTTTTTCACTTAAAGTAAAAGCTCATTAACATACTGTACATCAATCTTAGCCCTACTAGATCTAATGGTATGGCGTAATAGTTTTTGACGAATTCTTCCTGTTATCTCTTCTAAGGCACACACAATTATCACATAACTTGCAAATATGGCTTGAGTTGCTTATCAGTGATTAGCAAGATAGAACGAAATCAAAGATGGATATACTTCGTCTTAATCCTAAAGGAGTTCTGAGTGAAACTAATATCTATAGAAGTTAATAATTTGCGGTGCTATAAAGAGCCAGTATCAGTAAAAATTGATGATTTAACTACTATCATTGGTAAAAATGACATTGGTAAATCTACGCTTCTTGAAGCAATGGAAGTGTTTTTCAACAATGATGTTGTGAAAATATCTCAAGATGATGCAAACATACACAACGAAAGCAAAAAAGTATCAATCACGTGTGAGTTCACATCGCTTCCAGAAAAAATAATTTTAGACAGTGGTACAGAGACTACTCTTAAGAATGAGTACTTATTAACGAAAGATAATACTCTGAAAATTAAAAAAGTATTTGATTGTAGCAAGAAAACACCATCTTGCGATGTTTTCATTGTGGCTGAGCACCCAACGGCTACTGGCTGTAATAATCTATTAGAGTTAAAAGAAAAAGATCTTCAAAAAATAATTAAGGACGAGAAAATTGAGAGTCCATTAAAGGGAAACCCTTTAATGAGGGCTGCTATTTGGGATAATGCAACGGATTTAGAATTGAATCAAGTTGAGATTCCAGTAACAAAGCCCAAAGAGGATAGTAAAAGAATTTGGGAGCAAGTTGATAAATACCTTCCATTATTTGCCCTATTTCAAAGTGATAGAAGTAGTAAAGACTCAGACGGTGAAGTTCAAGATCCAATGAAAGCTGCTGTCGCGGCTGCCATTGCGGAAGTTCAAGATGATATTGAACGGATCCAGAAAAAAGTGCAGGAGAGAACTGAAGAGATAGCGAATAATACACATGAAGCGTTAAAAACAATCGACAGTAACCTTGCAAGCGAACTGACACCAGAATTTACTCCGCCAACCCCAGCAAAATGGACAGGATTGTTTTCAGTTAACTTGAGTACTGACGGGATTCCTTTAAATAAAAGGGGAAGTGGCGTTAGACGACTGGTATTAGTTAGTTTTTTTAAAGCTGAAGCGGAACGCTTACTTACTAAAGGAAGTAAAAAAGGAATTATCTATGCTGTGGAAGAACCTGAAACAGCTCAGCATCCCTATAATCAAAAGATCTTACAGTCTTCTTTCTCTGCGCTAGCATCTGAACCAAATTGCCAAGTGATTTTAACAACTCACAGTCCTGGCTTTGCTAGCGATTTACCCATGGAGGGTGTTCGATATATAAATCGAGATAGTGAAGGGAAACCAGTAATTGAGCATGGTACAGATGTGCTAACTGATGTTGCAAGTGCGTTAGGTGTGACACCTGATAGTCGAGTAAAAGTTTTAGTTTGCGTTGAGGGGCCTACAGATGTGAGTGCGCTGAAAGCTCTGAGTGCGGCTCTGCATAATGAGGATGTAACTATTCCCAACCTAGATTTAGATGATAGAGTTGCCTTTATTGTACTTGGTGGTGGTAACTTGAAGCACTGGGTAAACCATCATTATTTAAGTGGTCTAGGTAGACCTGAAATTCATATCTATGATGCGGATGTTCCAAGCTATGTAGGTTATGCTGATGAAATAAATCAACGCACAGATGGGTCTAAAGCGTTTATTACTCAGAAACATGAAATTGAAAGTTACCTTCATACAGATGCTATAAGGTTAGCATTTGATGTTGATGTTGAAGTTACAGACCATCCTAACTCTGACGGAAAAGCAACCCCGAAGGTTTTTGCCGAAGTCTACTCTGAAGCTCAAGGCTATGATGGGATCATGAAGGATAATAACGCAAAAATTAGGCTATCAAATCAAGCATTTCCGCTTATGACACCTGAAATGATTCATGAAAGAGATCCAAATGGTGAAGTAAAAGGATGGTTTACTACAATTGGCAGCTATTTGGAATGATAGGGAGACCCACGGTACCACATATGTGAGACTATCTCCCGTCAGTTGGCAGAACTAACCTTTGGCTGCGGCAGCAGCCAAAAATAACTGAACACCAACATGATCTTTACCATCAATACTGAGTTTAGGAACTTTTCCATATATAGATTAATTTACTTGTTGCTAATTTAGTGAAATCGCTAGCTCAGAAATGTCCACTTACGAGCCACAGCTCCCGTGAGCACGATCACGTAGCTCTCACTGCTTACTGCCTTTGGTCACGAGCCTAAATTCCAATCCAGATTGCTTTGATTGACGA
>NZ_JAWPOJ010000076.1:0-2611 GCF_033344235.1 Vibrio sp. Vb1554
TTGGATTTAACTGATGGGAAGAACGAGCAGTCAGATCTATTTAACCCCATGCCCAACGACCCAAAACTCATGTCTGTTTATGATTCGTTGAACCAACGTTATGGTTCTGACACCTTATTTCTGGGAGCACAAGGAATAGCGCAGAAATGGGGCATGCGGCGTGAGATGTTAACGCCCCACTACACAACTAAATGGCAAGACTTGCCAGTTATCAAGTGCGGATAACGTCGGTAATCCTCATGCATTATAAGTACGCTGTCCAACAGTGAACTCGCTATCGTGCCTAGCTCAGTTATGCCCCAAAGTGAGCTGAGCACTCTTGAATGAGTAGTCTTTGCGAACTGCTTTTGAAATACATAATCTAATGGCAAACCCAAGTGCAGGCTACTCCCTTTTTTTTGCTTATTGGGTAACACTTCTCATTTCGCTTTAGAAATTTAACCTACTGAAAAGTAAACTTTTGTATTAATATTCAGGCTCTAAGTTAACTTTGGAGCAGTAAATGATACGCCTGATCTCTATCAAGAACTTCCGTTCTATCTCTAACCAAGCGTTTAAGGCTGAAGAGATCACGACATTTGTTGGAAGGAACGATGCTGGAAAGTCCAATGTGCTACGAGCACTAAACCTGTTCTTCAATGGACAAACAGATCACAATCATAACTTTAATTTTGAGAACGATCACAATAAATATGCTCCTAAGTACAACCAACGTGCGCAAGAGATTGTTATTGAACTTGCCTTAAAGCTTCCCAAAAGCTATCGAAAAAACTTAACACAAGACCATGTTTACTGGAAAAAGGTATGGCGGGAAGAAGGGGTTCGAAACGACTATGAAGAAAGTGGGTTGTGTACAATCAGGAATAACCAGATACAAAAAAGAGCTAAAGGTTTTCCTCCGCGCAGCAAAATTCCAAATTTATTGAATGCAATTGATTTCGAGTATATACCAGCAACAAAAGACTGGAATTATTTTCAGAATTTGCAAATTAAGCTATACGATTCATTGGCTAACTTATCTGATCAAGGTTTACATCAATCTGCTTCAAGTTTCGAAGAAGAGATCAATACTCATGTTCAAGAGCTTACACAGGCAATAGATGATGAGTTTTCGGGTAGTAATGTGGTCAAACTACCTAAAAACCTTAGGAGCATTTTTGGAGCATTGGAGTTTAATGCCGATGAAATTCCATTGACCAGGAGAGGTGATGGAATAAAAATTCGCCACATACCAATGATCCTGTCATTTATTGCGTCTAGGAAGCAAAAAGCGGCAAAGAGAAATACAATTAAACCCCAGATATGGGCTTTCGAAGAGCCAGAGAATAACGTTGAGTTCTTATCCTGCTTCGAGCTTAATAGGCAGTTAATTGAAGCTGCCAAAAATCACACTCAAATACTAATTACAACTCACTCTCCAGCAATTTACTCTATTGGCTCATCTGAAAAGTTACCTTCGAATGTTAAGACAACCAGTTACTATGTTGGACAAAAAGATAACGCCACTTTTGTTAGTCAGACTGACGAGAAGGCATTGCATGGTAATATGGGCTTTTTACAGCTAATTGCACCAATAGTTGAAGATAAAAGAAAAGAGTGGGATCAGAGAGAGAAAGAGTACATCCAAGCTCAAGAAAATCTTAAAAATAAACTGTCTAAAACTCAGCTACCTCACCTTTTCCTTGAGGGAAAAAGTGATAAGAAAGTTTTTGGCTGTTTACTTAAAGCAAAAGGCCTTAATGACAAGGTTCATATTTTTGTCCCATCAAATGCTAGTAACAGTGCTAATTCAGCAGCCGATAGGCTACAAGCATTTCATTTGCTTCAAAAGCACGTTAAGCCTAAGGATAAATTGCAAGCTCTTATCATTTTGGACAACGATGATGCAGGAAAAAAGGCCTCAGATACTTTAGACGATGCTGTTGCTTCCAAGCATATCAAACGCTTTTTATTGAAGCCAAATGATGATCTAAAAGCAATGTTCAAAGTTGGCGGATTAAACATAAATACCGATCTGGAAAGGTTAATGCCTCCTTCACTTTGGCAGCTAGCCAAGACGGAAGGTTGGGTCGAGTTAGTTGACGACCACTATGAAAAGTTAACTGAGTGTGGGCGAAAAAAAATATGTAATGACAACATTAGTTTTGATGACCTTATTAGTAAGCTATCTGAGCATCAAAAGGATCTACTAAACTATCGATTCACCGATGAGGGCAAAGATGCTTTAAGCCGTCATATTGAGTCTTCGAAAGACGAAGCTCTAGTAGATGCGTTGCTTGATGCATTTAAAGAGCCATTGGATATCATAGAAAATTTCTTGCTAGCGCCTACTAAAACGCAATAAGTCGATACTTTATTTTGTGGCTACAGAAAGTAAAAGGCTAGTCTCGCAGATGCTTGAGAGTAGCAACTTAGCTTAGCATTACTTAGTGGTTTTGCCATACTGGAAGTAATTTATGAGTTTCTAATTTAGCAAAATTGCTGACTCATTTTTGTCCACTTACGAGCCACAGCTCCCGTGAACACGACGTGATCACGATCACGTAGCTCTCACTGCTTACTGCCTTTGGTCACGAGCCTAAATTCCAATCCAGATTGCTTTGATTGACGA
>NZ_JAWPOJ010000077.1:0-2591 GCF_033344235.1 Vibrio sp. Vb1554
GCTTAGCGGAAAGTTCTTTTACCCTCAGCCGAAATGCCTGCCGTTGCTAGACATTGCCAGCCAGTGCCCGTCACTCCGCGGTCTTCACTGCGTGATCGAGTTGATCGACACCCGCCGTGACACGCTCCATGAAGTGCCTGCCTGCGTCTGTTAGCCGAACGCCCCGCGCATGGCGCTCAAATAGCAGGACACCAAGGTTATCCTCCAGCGCTTTCACACGCGCGCTGACGCTCGACTGGCTGATACCAAGTGCCTTGGCCGCATGCCGAAAATTCAGATGCTCGGCGACGGCGATGAACTGAACAAGGGAAATGAGCGGTATCCTGCCAGACAGGATACCGACATTCACGAGGTTTCGATGGTTAGTGCGCCGCATCGGAGCGGGCCTGCTACCAGTCGTCGGTTAGACGACTGGCGACTTCTCGGTGGCAGCCCCACGGAGCCGAAGGAGCACCAGCCCCAACGAAACCAGTACCGCCATCGCCGTGGCGTAACAGATCACGGGCCACGCTGTGTCACCGTTTAAAAGTGCCACCGCCAATGTCCCGACAATGCTGACTATCAGGCTTTGAACGCAGAAGTAGAACGCGACCGCTGATCCCGCGATGTCGTCGAACTCTGCCAAAGCGCCGTTCGCGGTAACGGACACCGTGAAGACAATACCGACCGCGACAACCCACATCGGTAGGATGAAGGTGAGGAATGACGGCGAGCCGTAAAGTTCGCCGATCCCCAACAGGACCGCTCCGCAAACAAGCAACGCCATCCCACGCGCCACGCATCCTGCGATGCCCCATCTGGCGACAAAGGACTTCGCGAAACGGGTTGTCACGATCATTACAAGCGCGACAGTGGCGAAGGCAAAGCTGAATCCGATCTCGGAATATTCCGCTTGGCCTATGAGCACACGGGGAGCCGTCGAGAAGAAGACGAAGAAGGTGCCCATACCGGCGCTAAAGCCGACAGTGTAAACCCAAAAAGCCGGACTCGCGAAGATCGGCAAGACAGATCGGCGCGTCTTGACTTGATCCAGAGGGCGGGTTTCGTGCCACCTGAAACCCGCATTTAGGAGTGCGAGCATCGCCAGTATAGCCAAAGTAATGAATATCGCCTGCCATCCCAAGAACTCGCCGATCAATGCTCCGGCGATAGGGCCGAGCGCAGGCACGAACGCCAGCATCGAACTGAAAAGGCCGTAGATGACGACACCCTCAGGACGGTTGGCATAAACGTCGCGAACCGTCGCGAACGTCGCCACCAGCATGGCCGACGCGCCCACTGCTTGAAGTAGACGGAAAGCGACAAAGGCCGGTGCAGTTGAAGACCAAGCTGCTCCCAGAGACGCAATGACGAAAGCCGTTGCGCCCGCAAGTAGAATTGGCCGTCGCCCGATTCTGTCTGAGAGCGGACCAAAAATCACCTGGCCCACGCCGAGCATCACCATATAGAGGCTCAACGTGAGTTGGATCATAGCGGGCGTCGTGTTCAGGATGCCGGGCATCGCTGGAACGACAGGGAGATAAATATCCATCGCCAGTGAAGCGAGGATGTCGAAAGGAGCCATCAGCAGCAGTGCTGCCGGCAGCGTATAGGCCCACGCGGGGCGTGTGGTGGTCATGACGAATCAACCCTCGATTAAGGAATACCGGGCGACGTCTGCTCGTCAGCAATCAGATGAGACTAGCCTTACAGAGCGCCGCAACAACAATACTGGTTGTTGCGGCTTACTTGTCTGCTGACTTGGAATTTCCCATCTGATTACTCCACGCTTACGAATATGAATTGCTACATTTTATCCGATTATCTTTTGCTTCGCAATGCGGCATGGGCGCACTCAGCGTTCCAGCCCCCTCTGCCGCCCTAACTGCCACGACACCGACCCGCCCTGCACGATGCCCATAACCTCGCGGCCGAGTTGGCGGTCGATGATCGGCCGCCACGGGACAAGGGTGAACTCATGGGATTTCTCGACCACGGCGAACTTGCCGCTCGATAGATGCACGGTTCCGGTAAACTTGCCGCTGACGCTCTCGCCGTCCGTGGCGGCGCGGAACGGCAGGCCCTTACTCAAAGCCATATCCGATCCGACGCCGGCTACCTCGCGCTCCCGCAGGATGGCGAGAAGGTTGCGCCGGTAGAAGACGCGGCTGTCCCGGCTGCGGGTGGCGTCGCCCTGTTCGATATGGTGCTCGCGGCGCTGGTCCATGGCTTCGCGGACTTGTTGCCCGAAGCCGGTTGGCGCAAGGTCGGCCGTCTCGCCGTGGATCAGCCGCCGGTCCAGCCAGGTCGCGCCGTCCGATCCGATCTGTTTGTTCAGATCGACCGGGGAAAGGACGCGAACGCTGGCCTGACTGTCTCGGCCGGCGTCATGGGCGGCGGCACGGCTGACCAGATCATCGGGGATGCGCCATTGGTCGGCGTCGATCCGCTCGACGATACCGGCCCGGCGTAGCGCCTCCAGCCGGCGCACATGGGCATCGACATAGCCCTCATAGTCGCCGCCTGGAACGCGGCACGTATAGGAAGAATAAACGCCCTTTTCACCCAAGTCCAACAGCTTTGGACCGCAGTTGACTCTTTCGACACCCCTG
>NZ_JAWPOJ010000078.1:0-2568 GCF_033344235.1 Vibrio sp. Vb1554
CAGAGAAAAGGGGCAGGTCGCACGCTCAAAAGAGCTCGCATCGGCGTCAGTGCTGATTGTGGGGGCTATCGCTCTGATGTGGTTTGGCGAGTCACTCGCACGTTCGCTGTTTTCCATTATGAGTCGTTTGTTCGACCTAAAACGCGACGAAATCTTTGATACCACAAAGCTATTTGATATCGCATTAGGCGCAATGACAGATTTGCTTTTTCCACTGTTTCTCATCCTTATCACGTTGTTTGTGGCGGCGACGATTGGTGCTGCAGGGGTTGGGGGCATTAGTTTTTCGGCCGAAGCGGCAATGCCTAAGCTGTCCAAAATGAACCCTCTGAGCGGTTTAAAACGCATGGTGGGTATGCAAAGTTGGGTTGAACTGATCAAATCGATCTTGAAAGTGGTGTTGGTGACAGGCGTTGCCATGTATTTGATCCAAGCATCGCAAGCAGATTTGATCCAACTTAGCATGGATGTTTATCCGCAGAATATTTTCCACGCGCTGGATATTTTGCTCAACTTCATCTTGTTGATCAGCTGCTCGTTATTGATTGTTGTGGCCATCGATATACCGATCCAGATTTGGCAGCACGCCGATCAGTTGAAGATGACCAAGCAAGAAGTGAAAGACGAATACAAAGAAACCGAAGGTAAGCCAGAGGTGAAAGGTCGTATTCGTATGCTGCAAAGGGAAGCGGCACAACGCCGGATGATGGCCGATGTGCCTCAAGCAGACGTTATTGTCACCAACCCGGAGCACTATTCAGTGGCGCTGCGTTATAAGCAGAAAACAGATCGTGCGCCAGTCGTGATAGCGAAAGGTACGGATCATATGGCGATGAAAATTCGAGAAGTGGCACGTGAGCACGACATTACGATTGTGCCTGCTCCACCACTTGCACGTGCGCTTTACCATACCACTGAGTTGGAACAAGAAATTCCTGACGGTCTATTTACCGCGGTCGCGCAAGTGCTGGCGTTTGTGTTCCAGTTAAAACAGTACCGCAAACGTGGTGGTCAGCGACCGAAAATTCAAGATTATGACTTGCCAATCCCGCCGGAACATCGTCATTAATCGTGCAACAAGCAAAATTAAGAAAAATATAAAACAATCAATGGATTGTGCTGTTATTTAGCTTTGAGTCATTATTTTGGCGTTGATTTTGGTACATAGATTGCTTAAGTCGACTAATTATCAACTATACCTAAACTTTTAGGCGAAAGTGGTCGCGTATAAACATTAGACATACGTATTAAAGTGCGTATTCGCGTGACGCTTCAATTCGATTGAGATACCTCGCAGTATGAAGTTAAGCCTGCCGTTTGCAGATAAATTGCCACGAATTCGTCAGCGTGAG
The DNA here is from genome assembly GCF_033344235.1 of Vibrio sp. Vb1554. Lineage (NCBI taxonomy): Bacteria > Pseudomonadati > Pseudomonadota > Gammaproteobacteria > Vibrionales > Vibrionaceae > Vibrio > Vibrio sp. Vb1554. The sequence continues at coordinate 1,353 of NZ_JAWPOJ010000078.1, forward strand.
ATGCCAGCTATTGGCGCGCCTGTCATGGTTTTGGCCACCCTTGCGATGGTGGTATTACCGATACCCGCGTTCCTACTGGATATGTTCTTCACCTTTAACATCGCCTTAGCCATGGTGGTGTTGTTGGTGACGGTATATACACGCCGCCCGTTAGATTTCGCCGCGTTCCCAACGGTGCTGCTGATCGCGACGTTGTTGCGTTTGGCGCTGAACGTTGCGTCTACCCGTGTCGTGTTACTTCATGGTCATGAAGGGGGCAATGCGGCAGGTAATGTTATCGAGGCGTTTGGTAACGTTGTAATTGGCGGTAACTACGCAGTCGGTTTGGTCGTCTTCCTCATCTTGATGATCATTAACTTTATGGTTGTGACCAAAGGTGCGGGGCGTATTTCTGAGGTGAGCGCTCGTTTCACCCTTGATGCGTTGCCTGGTAAACAGATGGCGATTGACGCGGACTTAAACGCAGGCCTTATCGACCAAGAGCAAGCGCGCGTGCGTCGTTTTGAAGTGACCAAAGAGGCAGATTTCTACGGCTCAATGGATGGTGCGTCTAAGTTTGTAAAAGGCGATGCGATAGCCGGTATTTTGATTCTGTTTATCAACATCATCGGCGGTCTGTCGATTGGTATGGCGCAGTACGGGTTAGGCTTTGGTGAAGCGATCCAAATCTATACCTTGCTAACGATTGGTGATGGTCTGGTTGCTCAAATTCCATCGTTATTGCTGTCGATTGCAGCGGCGATGATGGTAACGCGCCAAAACACCGATGAAGACATGGGCGAGCAGCTGGTTTTCCAAATGTTCGACAACCCGAAAGCGTTGATGATCACGGCGGCAATTTTGGGCGTGATGGGTATCGTACCGGGTATGCCGCATTTTGCTTTCTTAACGTTGGCCGTTGCTGCTGGCACGGGTGCTTACTTAATTGACAAGCGTCAGAAGCAGAAAGCAAAAGAACCAGCATTACCTGCGAAAGCAGAAGATGGCAGCGAGCCGATTTCTCAACGTGAGTTGTCGTGGGATGACGTTCAACCTGTTGATATTATTGGTTTAGAAGTGGGGTATCGATTAATCCCGCTGGTGGATCGTGACCAAGGCGGAGAGTTATTAGAGCGCGTGAAAGGCGTTCGTAAAAAGCTCTCACAAGATTTTGGTTTCTTGATCCCAGCTGTACACATTCGCGACAACCTTGAGCTGACGCCAAACAGCTACAGAA
>NZ_JAWPOJ010000079.1:0-2428 GCF_033344235.1 Vibrio sp. Vb1554
CTTCCTTTCAACCACTTAACAGCGTGAGTTGATTACTTTATATTAGAGCCAATACTCTACAACAAAGTAGCCATTATGAAACAAACTGGAAAGTTTTGGGTATTGGGCCTTATTAGTAGCTCCATTTCTCTTGCCTGCCATTCAGCACCGATCACGTTTGACACTGCGTGGCAGTTGTTACTAGAAAACAACTATTCTCTTAAAGCTCAACGTGCAAATGTTGAGAACTATCAATATCAAGAAAGCGCAACCAGCAACCTTAATCTGCCTCAAGTAAGCATTGGTGCTAACTACACACGCTTGGACACCGACGTTACTCTTTCAGGAAAGCAGATCCTAGATAGCACTGGAACACACATTAATGTGCCACCTGCTTTTCAACCCATTTTTGGTGCCTTAGCGAACACCACCTCAACCATTACTGAGCGCGATATTTTCTCTTCTTCTATCCGTGCGATTTGGCCTATCTTTACTGGTGGCCGAATCTCAGCTGCGCAATCAGCCGCGGCGGGTAAAACCGATGAAGCGAAAAGTCAGTTAGCCATGGAGCAACAGGCTCGCTTTGAAGACCTTTCTAAATACTACTTCTCAGTTGTACTTGCCAAAGAAGTGCTCGCTACGCGCCAAGCCGTAGAACAAGGTTTGAAAAAGCACCGAGATTTTGCCATCAAGCTGGAAGAGCAAGGACAGATCGCTCGCGTTGAACGCCTACAAGCTGAAGCCTCATTAGACAAAGCCAAAGTCGAAACACGCAAAGCAGCCAGTGACTTGAGTATTGCACAAGCTGCTCTTGGAAAACTTCTCGCGCAAGAGGATTCTGTTGAACCAGCAGAAACCTTGTTCATTAACGATAACCTGCCACCACTGAGTGCATTTATCGATCAGACCTTGCTCACCTACCCTGGGCTCGACATTTTGGATGCCAAGCACAAACAGGCATCGAGCTTAATTAAGGCAGAGAAAGGCAAATACTACCCAGAAGTTTACTTATATGGCGATTACAGCCTGTATGAAGACGATTCGTTGGCCAGCCAAATGAAACCGGATTGGCTCGTAGGGGTTGGCGTTAACATTCCATTGATTGAATCCACAGGTCGAAGCGAAAAAGTTAAAGCAGCACAAAGCGTTGTATCTCAAGTTGATGCTCTTAAATCTCAAGCCAAACAAGACTTGTCTTTACTTGTGCAGAAAACGTATCTAGAAGCGCAGCAAGCGATTGATGAAGTGCAAGGCTTAGAATCCAGCATCGCACTAGCCAATGAAAACCTGCTTCTGCGAGAAAAGGCATTCACTCAAGGTCTTTCTTCTTCTCTCGATGTGGTTGACGCTCAGCTTTATGTCGCCAGTATCGAAACTCAACGTTCGGCGGCGCGCTTCCGCTATCTGATTTCACTAACCAAACTATTAGCATTAAGCAGTGAAATGAACAGCTTCGAACAATATCAAAATACCGCTTACGCCCCAGCGAAAATATCCAAAGAGGTTAAATAAGTCATGGCAGCAAAATCTTTAAAACCCGTTCTACTTTCACTTTGCGCCTTGGGTGTGGCTTCTTGGGTTGGCTATCAGTTTTACCAAGCTTATCAGCCAGAACCAGTTCGTTTGCAAGGTTTGATTGAAGCTCAGCAATACAGCATTTCATCGAAAGTCCCAGGTCGCATCGACGAAGTGATGGTTCGCAAAGGCGATGATGTAGAAAAAGGCCAGTTAATTTTTACGCTTCACAGCCCAGAAATCGAAGCGAAACTGGAACAAGCAAAAGCTGGTGAAAAAGCGGCAGATGCACTAGCGCAAGAAGCAGAGAAAGGTGCACGTGAGCAACAAATTCAAGCCGCGAAAGACCAATGGCTAAAAGCGAAAGCCGCAGCGGATTTGATGGAAAAAACCTATAACCGCGTGAACAACCTGTATAAAGATGGCGTGGTTGCCGAGCAAAAACGTGATGAAGCGCTAACCCAATGGCAGGCTTCTAAATACACCGAAAGTGCCGCTTTCCAGATGTATGAGATGGCAAAAGAAGGGGCTCGTAGCGAAACCAAAGTGGCCGCGGCTGAGAAAGCTCGTATGGCGTCTGGCGCAGTTGCTGAAGTGGAAGCTTATGCGAAAGATACTCAAATCTACAGTTGGTTTGACGGTGAAGTATCTCAAGTACTTTTACAAAGCGGCGAGCTTGCACCGCAGGGCTTCCCAGTCGTCACCGTCATCGACACTGAAGATGCGTGGGCAACACTGAACGTGCGCGAGGATCTGCTTAAACACTTCACTAAAGACACCACATTTAACGCATACCTGCCAGCGTTGGATAAAAGTGTCGAGTTTAAAGTCACGCACGTTGCAGTAATGGGCGATTTCGCAACTTGGCGAGCGACCGATGCAGCACAAGGTTTCGATTTGCGTACCTTTGAAGTAGAAGCTCGCCCTACTCAAC